>NZ_JAAKDE010000017.1 GCF_013664685.1 Capillibacterium thermochitinicola | reverse complement strand
ACTAAACGAACTAAATCCATGAAGAACCTCGACCTCCTTCGGGGGGTATTCATTCTTGCCGAATGTGAGGTTCCTCTTCTCTTTTTGTAAAGATATCTCCTCCATAAAATCTACAGTAATTTTACACTAACATAAATGGGAAAACTTGCAAACGGCAACCGGAAATGACGGCTTTCGTCCGGTGGCGCCAGGCCCGGCCGTATCGGCAACAATAGGCAGGAGGGCAAGCCCTCAGAAGATAAAGAAGACATGGGCGGTAACAATAAAAAGTGAAATGGCGGGCAGGATTACGGTTAGTCTACCTCGAAAGCTTAATGATGAACCATCTGCAGGTGAAAAAAAGACGGCACCGGCGGATATGCTAAGGTCGAAAGAGGAGACAGGAAAGACAAGGAAGGAAGGCGTGCGCGTTGATTGCTTATTATGTGGACAACTCTATTCATCAGATCCCTTCATTTATTTATATTGCAAAAGTCCTGGGCGGAACGGTCCTGACCGACGGGCCGGATTCCTTCCGGATCCTGCGCGAAGATTTTCCCGAAGTGAAGGCGGAATTTTACGCCACCCGGGCCGAATTGCAACAGAGATTGGCGGAACTAAAGCCCGAGGCCATTATCCAACCGGATTATTCCAAAAGCTACTTGAATGTGAAATTTGATACCGCTCATATCCAGGTCTTTCACGGGACTTCCGATAAAACTTATGGGTATAGCAGTAAAATCCGGGATTATGACTTCCTTTTGCTCCCGGGGCAGCGGGCTCACCGGTTGATGAAGGCTGCCGGTTTACTCACGGAAGACAATTACGCCATTGTCGGTTATCCTAAAGCCGACCGGGTTTTCAAGGGGGAGTTTGACCGGGAAGAAACCATAAAGCGCCTGGGCCTTGATCCGGATTTGCCCACGGTTTTATATGCACCCACCTGGCAAGATAGCAAATTCAATACGAGTTTGCCCAAATATGGCGCGGAGGTTCTTTCCGGAATGCCGGAAGGGTATAACTTAATCGTGAAACTTCATCCTAATACTAAAAGGTATGACCGGCGCAATTACCGCATGGTGGAAACGTTGGCCGGCCAAAACCCCAGGATTAAATTGCTGGGTTATGAATACGATGTCATTCCGGTCATGGCGGGGGCCGATCTCTTGATTGCCGATATTTCTGCGGTCACCCATGAGTTTCTCTGTTTTGACCGGCCCTTTGTCTTTCTGGACCCCCGTCCCCTGCCCTTTGGCCAACGGAAGACCTGGGTTTGGCGGTGCGGGCCGGTGGTGAAACGCCGCGGTCAGGTCTGGGCGACGGTGCAAGAGGCTTTAGCCCATCCGGAAGCCTACGCGAAAGAACGCCGGAGTGCCCGGGAGGAGATCTTTTATCAACCCGACGGGCATGCCGCCGAACGGGCGGCGGAGGCCATCCGGGACTTCTTAGAGAAAAGAAGGAAAGGACAGGCTTGATTTTGTTGAAAAGAATGAACAAAGGACGAGAAAGAGAAACCAAAGTTCAAATGAGCACCGGTTACCGGCTCTTTCTCTACGTTAAACCTTATTGGAAGGAATTCAGCGGAGCCATTTTGGCGATGGTCATTGTCTCCCTCGTCAATCTAGCTTTTCCTTATCTTTTTGGGAATTACCTTATTGACCGGGTTTTTAATGCCGGGGGAAACATAAGGCTCTTAAATGTAATTGTGGTGGGCGTTCTCTTTCTCGCTCTGGTCAAAGGTTTTTTCTCCTATTTCCAACGTTACCTCACCAGCTATCTAGGGCAACGGGTGGTAACCAACCTGCGGGAAGAGGTTTTTCAACATCTCCAAAGAATGTCGGTGGGGTTTTTGGAGGGACAGCGGGTCGGCGAGTTGATTGCCAGGATCACCAGTGATGTGGGGCAAATTCAAAATATTGTTTCCTCCGGGGTCATCTCCCTCCTATCCAATGGCTTTATGCTGGTGGGGATCCTGGTCGCCGTTTTTTTGCTAAACTGGCGGCTGGCTTTAATTACCCTCACCGTGTTACCGCTCATTGTTTTTGTGGTCTCCAAAGCCGGCCAGCGGATCCGGGGGATCAGCCACCGGGTGCAGGAAACCATTGCCGATCTGACGGCAGTGCTCCAAGAGATTTTTACCGGAATCAGGGTAGTAAAAGCTTTTACCATGGAAAAACACGAGGCGAAAAGGTTTGCCCGGGAAAACGAAGCCAGTTTCAACGCAAATATGAAGTCGGCGCAAGCGATCGCTTTGTTAACCCCGATGGTGGAGATCCTTTATGTGGTGGGGCTTGCCCTGGTGCTCTGGTACGGCGGGCTGGAGGTTTTCTATGGCCGGTTAACCACCGGGAGTTTAGTCACCTTCTTCACCTACATCGGAATGCTCGGAACCCCGATCACCACCCTGACCAACACCATCAACACTTTTCAGCAGGCGCTGGCCGGCGCGGACCGGTTGTTTGAGATCCTGGATCACCGGGAAGACTTACAGGACAAACCAAACGCCATCGTCTTGCCGGAAATCAAGGGTGAAGTGGAATTTGTCAATGTCAGCTTTGGGTACCGCCCGGGCCAGGAGATTCTTTCCGGGATCAATTTAAAAGTGGCCCCCGGTGAAGTGGTGGCCCTGGTGGGGCCCAGCGGAGCCGGGAAAACCAGTCTGGTCAATTTGATACCCCGTTTTTACGTGCCGACCAGCGGGGCGGTGCTGGTGGACGGTTATGATGTGCGGGATGTGAGAATATTTTCCCTACGCCGGCAGATCGGCCTGGTCCCCCAGGAGACGATCTTATTTGGGGTCTCCATCTGGGAGAATATTGCCTACGGAAAACCGGACGCCACCGAGGAAGAGATTATCAACGCGGCAAAGATGGCCAATGCCCATGAGTTCATTACCGCGCTCCCCAACGGCTACCAAACCCTGGCCGGGGAACGGGGCTCCCAGCTTTCGGGGGGACAAAAGCAACGGATTGCCATCGCCCGGGCGCTCCTGCGGAACCCGCGGATCCTGATCCTGGACGAAGCCACCTCGGCTTTGGACACCGAAGCGGAACGGCTGGTGCAGGAGGCCCTGGAACGCTTAATGAAAGGAAGGACCACCTTTATCATTGCCCATCGCCTCTCCACCGTCCAGGGGGCGGACAAAATTGTCGTCCTTTCCCACGGAAAAATTGTGGAGGTCGGTACCCATGAGGAGTTATTACAAGCCCACGGGTTATATGCGAAAATGTATGGCGAGGGCGCAATCTTCCACAGTGACGAAGAGGGGCAGGGTGTAAAGGGTGAGTACGGTGAGAAATGAAGAACGCCGGCGGGTGCTTTTGCTCAGTAACGGCCACGGCGAGGACGAGATCGCCGCGGTTTTAGGCGAACAGTTGGCGCAAGTGGCGCCCGAATTTGAACTGCTGGGCTTCCCGCTGGTTGGGACCGGACGGGCTTATGCCGCAAAAGGAATTCCGGTGCTGATGGGCGCCGGACCCTTGCCCAGCGGGGGCTTTACCCGGAACAGCCTGGGCAATTTCCTCCGGGATGTAAAAGCGGGGCTCTTCCGGCAGATTGGCGCCCAGGTGAACATGCTCCGTCAATTAAGGGGAAGCGTGGATTTGGCGGTCTGTGCCGGCGATGTTTATCTATTGACCCTGGCGGGGCTTTTTTTAAAGGAACCCATTTTCTTTCTGCCGACCGCCAAATCCGACTATATTGCGGCCCATCTTTGGATCGAACGCCGGATCATGCGCCGGTTTTGCCGGCAAATCTTTCCCCGGGATGCCCGGACGGCCGCTTCGTTGGCGCGCCACGGTTTACCGGCTGAGTTTGTCGGCAATCTTATGATGGACGGCCTGACCTTGACCAACCCCGCGGCTTTTCAGGAAAAGGCGGGCCGGGTCATTCTCCTCCTTCCGGGCAGCCGGGAGGAGGCCTACGCCAACATGCGGGATTTGACGGCGGCGGTGTTGGCTTTGGAAGAATTGGCGGCAGGGCAAGGGGTCGAGGAAAGACGCCGCTATTTCGTGGCTTTGGCCGGCGGTTTGAACTTCCAGGAACTCAGTAAAAGACTGGGGCCGGATGGTTGGCTGGCAGCGGAACCGGCGGCGCAAGAACTTGAAGGGGGCGTCCGGGGACACCTGGACCGGGAAGAGGCCTGGGGCCGGTTACGGATCACCATCGTGCAAGGACGGTTCGGTGATCTCCTGGCTGCCTGTGATCTCGTGATCGGGCTGGCGGGAACCGGCAATGAACAGGCCGCCGGAATGGGAAAGCCGGTCCTCACTTTCCCTGGGCGGGGCGCCCAATTTACGAGGGTGTTTGCGGAAAGACAAAAACGTTTACTGGGGGATGCCGTTTGTCTGCTGCCCAGGGCGCCGGAGGTGGTGGCCAAAACCGCCTTGGCGCTGCTTTGTGATCCGGCGGCCCGGGAGCGGATGGGCCGCTGCGGGCGGCAGCGGATGGGCGAGCCGGGCGGAGCCCGGAAGCTTGCCCTCCGGATCAAGGAGTACCTGGCTTGAGGTTTAAGGTTCCTTTTTTGTCAAGGCTTCCTTCAGGCCCTGGACATAAGCGTAACTCCGCATGATACTGAGGATCAAGTTGAAGGCAAATTTATACCCTTTTTGTTCACAGAAGGCCAGGAGTTTGGCGGCCCCCGGCCGTTCCGGCCAGCGGAAAGGGGTTAAGAGTTTAACCCAGGCAAAAAAAACCGGCGAGATCAGGGTCACCATTTTGACACTGAAGGAAGGATGCTTCCGGTAAAAGAGGACGGCCATATGACCCCGTTCCCGCTCTTTCTGGAGGATGGCCGGGATTTTTTCCGCGGTAACGGGGGCTTGTACGTGGTAACTCCAGGCGGAAAGGTTTTTCACCCGCTTTAAACCCAGCTGACGCAAACGGTGCCCAAGCTCCAAATCTTCCCAGCCGTATTCGACGAAACTCTCGTCAAAGAGACCGGCGGCGATGAGCTTTTCCCGTTCCACCGAGACATTGCCGGTGGCAAAGAAGGCCCGGGAAAAGTCATTATACTGCGGCGCTTTTTCGTTGGGATCCGCCGGGACGGGCGTGTTCAGGACGGAACCGTTGACGACCAAACCGGGGCGTGTATGGGCGGCAAGATGGCTGGCGACAAATTCACGCCGGACGATCATGTCGCTGTCCAAAAAGATAATAACGGGGGCCCGGGCGGCCAAGGCTCCGGCATTCCGGGCGCGGGCCCGCCCCGCATGTTCCAGCCGGATATACCGCAGGGCGCAGGGGGCTTCCTTTTGGAGGCCGGCAACGACGGCCGGCGTCTCATCGGTGGACCCGTCATCCACCACAATCAGTTCGTAAGATGTGGGAGGAGCCGTCTGGTTAAAAAGCGCCCTTAAGCAAAAGGCAAGCAGATCCTGGGAATTGTAAGTAGGAATTACTACACTGGCTTTTAAGCCCACCGTCAATAACTCCTTTTGTCCTTGATCGGCCCTAATTTTTTATTAGGATTGACCCGGCATGGTCAGGCTCTGGCAATCAGGCTGAGAAGGGCCGGTGGTAACTGCGGTTTTCTTTGCTTCCATGGCATAAAGCCCGACCGCCAAACCAAGCAGAAGCCAAAAACCGATGCCGATGTTGGTTTTCCAAATCGGGAGATCAACTTGTTGATGAATGAAGACGCCCACGAGCGAAGCAAAAATACCCTGGTAAAAAGGATTTCCGCTTTTGGTCAACTTATATGCCAGAAAGTATGTGTGGGCAAAGGCCAAGCTAAAGAGAAGAAAACCGGGTAGCCCTAATTCGGCGGCCATCTGGAGAAAAATATTATGGGCGAAAGCAAAGGTTTTTTCCTTCTTCGCCGCCGGAGGTGCGTATTCGAGATAGACGGCGGGGAAAACCCCTAAACCTACACCCTGGAGCGGTTTATCCTTAATCATGTTTAAACTGGCTTGCCAAATATGAATCCTGGTCATGTTGCCGCCCTTATCAAGAGAAAAAATAGATAAAAAGCGGTCGTTGAGAGTAGGGTTAATCATCAGCAAACCAGCGGCCAGCAGCAAGATGACGAGAAAGATAAGGGTGATTTTCTTTTTGTAGTTAAGGAGCATAAGGAGGACTAACATTCCGGCAAAACCGACCCAGGCGCCGCGGGACTGGGTGGCCAAAAGAGCGCAAACGGACGCCGTTAAAAAGGGGAAAACAAAGTAAGCGTAAGGTTTCCCTTTCGCCAGGAGAAAGCCGAGGCCGACGCCGGTGTACATGATGATTAAAGTCCCCAGGCTGTTGGGGCCGCCAAAAAGCTCAGCCCGGGGAAGGTTTAGGCTAAAATAGCGGATTAAAGTTGCCGCCGAGACGGCGATGCCGCCGCCAGTAAAGAGAAAAAAGCAGGTGGTCAGGAACTTCCGGTCATAGAAGGCGAGACGCTGACTGCCGAAAAAATAAAAATAAAAGACTAAGGTAAAAGCCAAGGAAAGCAAAAAAGAATTTAAGGGCTGCTTTGAGAAAAAGCTATTGATGAACATGTAAACCAGTAAGAAAACAAACAGTTGTCCGGTGCGTTTGGCTAAACGTGGGACGGAGGAAAGAATCGGCTCCTGCTTTTCCCTGCTGAACAGGGAGGCCAGTTTCGCGATTAATAAAAACAAAAGACCAAAGTAGGGCTGTCCACACGGAACCAAGGCAAAGGTTAAGTACCAACCGGTTTTTTCTATTATGATCTTTATCTTCTGCCTTTGCCGTCCGGGGTTTTGTGCCGACGGGGTGTCCATCCCATTCATCCCCTCTGGTAATTTATCTTTTCGGGAAACCAAAATGTAAACTAATTATATCACAACTTGTAAAAAGGGGGAAGCTAGGCAAATGCCGTTGGATATTATAATTACTGTAAACAGTCCGGGGGAAGTCTCCGGATGGTTGAAACCGGTTGTTGATGCTCTCCAGGATTTCCCATGGCCGTACCGGCTGACGGTGTTTATTCCCCCGTGCCCGTTTGCCAGTGGCGCCGAAAGCCGGGTTGTGGCGGAACTGCCCCAAGTAAAACAGGTGATTGGTGCGGAAGAAACGGTCCGTTTCATTATAACCGGGAAATTACCGGCCGAGTTTAACCCGGCCGGAAAGGGAATCATCCTTTTTTTAGGGGGCGATCTGACTTATGCTGCCTTGTTGGCGAAACGCCTTCGTTACCCGGCCGTTGCCTATACGGAAGGACTGACCAACTGGACCAACTCTTTTGCGCGGTTTGCCACGGCTTACCCTTGGATGGCCGATAAAGTAAAGAAGCCGGCGGTAAAAAGGAAAACGGAAGTAATTGGCAATTTAATGTTGGATGCGGTTAACCCCGAGTATTCGAAAGAACAGATGAAAAAACTGATGGGAAATGAGGAAGCGCCCGGCTTGTTGTTGCTTCCCGGAAGCCGCCCGGTCCATTTCCAATATATGCTTGCTTTTTATATGAAAACAGCGGAGAAAATCAAAGCCCAGATGCCGTCGCTGGGGATGGCGGTGAGTATTTCGCCCTTTGTCACGGAAGAGCAACTGGTGGCCGCCCTTTCCGATTGGGGAGCCCGGGAATGGGGAGTGTCTGCCACTTATTCTCCGGCAGGGAAAGGTTCTTTGGACTCCGTCGGTCCTTTAAAGGTCCTGGGTGAGATTAAAACGGCGACCGGTCTTCGCCTTCCCTGTTTCCATCATCAACAGTATTCCTTAATGAACTGGGCGGACTTGGCATTGACAATCCCCGGCACGAATACGGTTGAGCTGGCGGCGCTGGGCGTACCCATGGTCGTCACCATTCCGTTAAACCATCCGGAAAAGATCCCCCTTGAAGGGCTGGCCGGATTGATCGGCGGCCTCCCCCTCCTGGGGAAAGTGCTCAAAAGGAAGCTGGTTCCTAAATTTCTGGCCAAGATTAAGTTTACGGCTTGGCCGAACCGGTTGGCCAAAGCGGAGATTGTCCCGGAACTGATCGGGAAGATCTCCCCCGATCAGGTGGCCGAAGCTGCGCTTGGAATGTTACAGGATAAAGCGGGTCTGACGCAAATTTCCCAACGTCTCAAAGGAGTTGTGGGTGAACCGGGGGCCGCCAAGCGGTTGGTCCGGATCCTGGAGGAAGTGGTCAGAACCGCCTACCCTTCCACTGTTTTAACCGCCTCCATGTCGTAAGTTGGTGAAAAATATAAAAACTATGAAAGGGTTTGAGCAAACTTTGCAGAATAAAATTGCTATTCGTGGGTCCGGACAAGTGGCGGATCCGGACGATCGAGCACTTGATGGCGGCTTTGCATGGCCTCCAGGTGGATAACCTGCTGGTGGCGGTGGAGGGCCCGGAAATTCCATTGGGTGACGGTAGCACCCCTTTTTTGTGAAAAAATTCTTCAGATGTGTGATTAGGAGGTCCCTTGCATGAACATAGTGGAGAATAAAGTAGTAACAATCAGAGAAATTCATGAAACGGCCTTAGTACATCCCGGAGCGAAACTCGGCAAAAATGTGGTGATCGGTCCGTACGCGATAATCGGCGAACACGTGGAACTGGGTGACGGTTGTGTGGTGGGACCTCATGTCGTGATTGACGGGTGGACGAAGATTGGTAATAATAACAAATTTTATCATGGCGCTTCCATCGGCGTCGAACCCCAAGACTTAAAGTTCAAGGACGAAAAGAGTTTCTTGTTTATCGGTGATAATAATATCTTCCGGGAGAACGTGACGGTAAGTCGCGGGACTGAAGGGGGCGGGGGGGAAACCCGGATCGGCAATAATAACTTGTTTATGGCCTATGCCCATGTGGCCCATGACTGTCAGGTGGGCAGTTATGTGGTCGTGGCCAACTGTTCGGCCCTCGCCGGCCACGTAACGGTGGAAGACCGGGTGACCATCGGCGGGTTGTCCGGAATTCACCAGTTTACGAAGGTGGGTAAGCTGGCGATGATCGGAGCCTGCACCAAAATCGTCAAAGATGTGCCGCCCTTTATTATTGCCGATGGAAATCCGGCCCGGGTTGCCGGGATTAATATTGTCGGTCTCCGCCGGAACGATGCCCCTCCCGATGTCCGGAATGAGATCAAAAGGGCTTACCGGATTCTTTACCGCTCCAACCTTTCCATTGAGCAAGCAATCGAAAAGATGGAGCATGAACTCCAAGGCATTGCGGAGATCGATCATTTTATCCGTTTCTTGCGCAGTGCGGATCGGGGAATCTGCCGCTAAAACGGAAAACGGCCCCCTCCGCTTTGTTTCCGTTTTCTGCCTTTTCAAAAATAAAAAAAGACACCGCGCCGCGGTGTCTTTTTTCTCCTTGCTACCCGTTAACTTGCGTTTTTTTTACTTCATACCCGAGGGCCGTGATCGCCTTTTCGATCTCGTCGATAGAAACTTTCTCCTCATCGAAGTTCAGCTTGACCTTGCTGGCGTTGAAGAGGACGCTCACACTCTCCTTCTCGACCCCGGCCAAAGCTTTGACGGCCTTCTCAATCTTCTGTTGACAGGAGGGGCAAGTCAAGGTTTCCAGTTGAATCGTGGCTTTCTTCACTATTCATCTCTCCTTTAAACCTTTATATCTTAATGGTCCCGGCCCGTCAGGCGGGCGCGGCGGTTTGCGCCAGGCGGTTAAAGTTCGCATGCCCGTTTATAACAGTCTGGCTCGAACCGGGCAATTCATTGCAACAGGCGGAAAATCAGTTATCTTAAACGGTACCGCAAAAGACGCATCCCGTTTAAGATAACAGCCAAGATACTGCCTTCATGCACCAGCATGCCGATGGACATGTTCATCCAGTCACTGAACAAAAGACTGGCCAGCAGGACCAGGACAACGGCAACCGCGATCAAAATGTTTTGTTTCATATTCCGGGTGATTGCCTTGGCCAAACCCAGGGCGTGGGGAAGACGGCTAAAATCGGAATTCATCAAGACCACATCGGAGGTCTCGATCGCCACGTCGGTCCCGCCGCCCATCGCGATGCCGATGCTCGCCAAAGCCAGGGACGGGCTGTCGTTAACCCCGTCGCCCACAAAGGCAACAATCTGGCCTTCCTCCTCAATTAACCGTCGAATATAGGCTGCTTTTTCCTCCGGTAACATATTCCCATGGGCTTCCGTCAAGCCCAGCTCCCGACTGACCGCATCAACCGTCCCTTGGTTGTCGCCGGACAGCATCACCAGGTTCTTGACGCCCAGCTTCTTTAATTTGCGGAGATCTCCTTTCACCCCGGGCCGGATCTGGTCACGGACCCCCATCAACACTTTAAGCTCGCCATCGACGGCCGTGAGGACCAGGGAATCGCCGTTCTTTTGGAAACGGGCAATGTCCGCCCGGGCTTTCGCATTCAGTTCAACTTTTTCTCTTTCCATTAAGGCGACATTGCCGACGGCGACGCGGTGTCCGTTGACCTGGGCGATAATGCCGCTCCCTTTCACCACTTCGGTCGCTTCCACGGTTGAATATTCTGTCTCGCCAATCGCTGCCAAGACCGCTTTGGCCAAGGGATGATCCGATTCCCGTTCCACACTAGCCAGGTAACCCAACGCTTCTTCAATATGGTCACCATAATACTCGGTTTCGGCGACCGCCGGCCCCCCGACCGTCAGGGTTCCGGTTTTATCAAAGACCATGGTCTGTACCCGGCTAAACGCACTAACCACTTCGCTCCCCTTCAGGAGAACACCGTGCCTGGCCCCGTTGCCGATCCCGGCGACATTCGAAACCGGAACGCCAATGACCAGAGCCCCCGGACAACCAAGTACAAGAATGGTAATGGCCAATTCGAGCCGGCGCGCGAATAACCAAACGATGACGGAGAGGGCAAGCACGGCCGGGGTGTAGTATTTCGCAAAGCGGTCAATAAAACGTTCCGCCTTCGATTTAGAGTCCTGGGCTTCCTCCACCAGGGCAATGATCTTACTGAAGGTTGTATCTTCCCCGACCCGGTCCGCCACCATCTGGATGGTCCCGTTATCGAGAATAGTCCCGGCATAAACCTTTGACCCCTCTTCTTTCGCCACGGGGATGGATTCGCCGGTAATGCTTGCTTCGTTCACACTGCCTCTCCCCGCGATCACATGTCCGTCCACCGGAACCTTGGCCCCTGTTTTTACCAGTAATACATCACCGACCGCAACCTCATCCACCGCCACCTCTTCAAACTCGCCGTCTTCCCTTCGTTTAAGCGCGGTTTCGGGGGCCATCTCGGTCAGCGCTTTAATGGCGGAACGGGTTTTATTTAAGGTCCGTTGCTCCAAAAAGGCCCCAAAGAGGAAAAGAAAGGTGACAATAGCCGCTTCCTCGAAATTGCCAATCAAAAACGCCCCCGCCACGGCGATGGTCACTAACAGATCGATGCTGACCACTTTTACTCTGAGGGCTTGGTATGCTTGGATCGCAATGGGCGCGACTCCGAAGAGCGCCGCAACAAGCAAGGCCAATTGAAAAAGCACCGGATTGTCCATGGCTCCCTTGCTAAGAAAACCAAAACCAATCAAAACTCCACTCATCAGGAGAATCTTGTTTTTGTTCCTTAAAATATAGCGCTGCATACCGTCACCACCTTTCTTCCATGTCCGGCCTTTCCGGCGGGTAACTCTTCCAAATTTTAAAAAGCCTCATCCAATTCGGCCAGCATTTTGTAGACCGCGGCATAGCTTTCACAGACATCATCGGGCACGGTGTAATTGTCCGTAATTTCCCGCAGCTTTCGGAATTCACTGACCAAGTCCGGTTTCGCAGCGCCGGCCCCTTTCAGCTTTTTGTTGATCGCGTCAAATATTTGGCGGACTTCATGAAATTCCGGGTGACTTTCCCCGTGCACACGGGCGACAATCGGCACATATTGTTCCAATGTTTTTAAATGTTTAGCCTTTACGCGCTCAAAGTCCATAATTTCTCTTCCTTTCTAAATTTTATTGTCGGCTTCATTATAGCAAAGGGCCCCGGCCTTGAATTTGACCTTGATCAAATTTGCACCCCTTTCTTCATTCTTTAACATTATTGAACCAGTCTTTCTTAGTATTACGAAAAAACGCCCGGTTTCGACGGGCGTTAACACTGAAGACAACTTCACTCCGGATCAAAAATCCGCAAGACCAATCTCTTTCCGTTTCCCGGACACAATATACTTCTCCCGGTCTGCAATCATCGTATCCACCGCAAACCAAGGGGCCAGTACGGCTGCCAATTCCTCCGCCGAAAGCATCTCCCGGGAAACATGGGCGGCGCTTCCGGCATGGTGTCGCCGCAACGCTTCCAAGCCCATACTATGAGCGACGGTCAACCGCCCACCCGGTTTAAGCCAGCGGGCTAGACTGGCCACAAGCCGCCGGGGGTCTTCGAAGTGGGGAAAGGCGTTATAGATCACACAGCAATCACAATCACTACGCACAGGTATTCTCTGGATATCCCCGCAGATCACCTCAAAGCGGGGATCAGCCACCTTTTGGGCGGCAATCCGCACCATTTCCGCCGAAATATCCACCCCGATCACACGGGCCACATTACGGCGGAGATAATAAGGGAACAACACTCCCGTACCGCAGGCTACATCCAACACAACCGCACCCTTCCTCACCCCGGCCGCATCGAGAATGAAGCTGAGTTTCGCCTCATCAATAATCATCCGGGCGTCCCATTCCGGTGCCATGCGGTCAAAAAAAGAAATGACCCTTTGATTCCAGCTATCTTCGGCTGGTTTAAATCCCACGGAAACGGGTGCCGTCCCGCCAGCGCTGAGTATCGCTCCGGCCATGGTTCCCCCCTGCCTCAAGTAGTCGCAATCCACTCTTCCACCTGCTGCTGGAGCCAAGCAAGCCAAGCTTCCATCCCTTCGCCGGTCTTGGCGGAAAGAGGAAAGATTTTAAGGTTAGGGTTGCGCCGCAACGCGTACTCCTTCACCTTGTCCAAGTCAAAATCAAAATAGGGCAACACATCAATTTTATTAATGATCAATACATCGCAAACGGTGAAGATCAGCGGATACTTGAGCGGCTTGTCGTGCCCTTCCGGTACCGAAAGGATCATCGCGTTCTTCACCGCGCCGGTATCAAACTCAGCCGGGCAGACCAAGTTCCCCACATTCTCCAGGATAACCAGATCCAGATCAGCAGTACCCAGTTCCTGCAAGCCCCGCTCGGTCATGCCCGCGTCCAAGTGGCACATCCCGCCGGTATGGATCTGAATGGTCTTTACCCCGGTGGTGACGACCATTTCCGCATCCACCGCCGAATCGATATCGGCTTCCAATACACCGATCCGCAGTTTCTCTTTGAGCGCTTCGATAGTCCGCAACAGCAGGGTCGTTTTGCCGCTGCCCGGGGATGACATCAGGTTTAGCAGGAAAGTCTTCTCCCGCTTCAGTTTAGCGCGGAGACGGGCGGCTTCCCGGTCGTTATCCGCAAAAACACTCTCCTTAATCTCGATAATCCGAACTTTTTCCATCGGTAGTTCCTCCCGCAAATAGCCTTGCGCGTCATTCTTTAACAGGCTTCAATCGTCTTCAGGTTGATCTCATTCCCTTGCACCAGATAGGTTTGTTCACTACCGCAGAAGGGGCAGATCCGTCCGTACCGGACCGTTTGGTAAGTCTCCTGGCAGCTTTCACAGAAGGTCAACGCCGGGATTGTTTCAATGGCGAGCCTGGCCTCTTTCATCAGTTCCGTCTTCTTGACCGCCCAGGCCCAGCAGGCGGTAAGTTCTTCCGGTACCACCCCGGAAACCTCGCCCAGTTCCAGGGTGACCGTGGAAACCATCGTCAGCTTGTTCTCCGTACCGACCCGCTCTACGGTCTTAATGATGTGAAAAACGATCCCCAGCTCGTGCATGCTACTTTCCTTTCTTGCGCCCGAATTTGATCTTCCACGCCCGCTTGAGCATGTAGGGTAGAATCGCTTTCAGCTTGTCTTCAGAACGCACCATGGTGCTGCATTCCGGCCGCTCACGATGGAGGTGAATCGCATCGAAGGCACACTGGGTGGTGCAAACCCCACACCCGATACACTTGTTCGGATCAACCACCGACACCCCGCAGTCAAGGCAACGGGCCGTCTCCTTTCTCACCTGCTCTTCGGTAAAGGGGATCCGGTTATCCCGGAATGTCTTCGCCAAGGCTTCGTTATAACCAATACGCTGCCGGGGGGTATTGTCGAAGCTCCCCAGGTCAAGCATGACGTTCTTCTTGTCCAAGGCGATGAATTCCCGGCGGTTACGGCCAATGGTCAAACTGGTATTCGGCTGCACAAAGCGGTGCAGGGAGATGGCCCCTTCCCGGCCGGCCGCAATCGCATCAATCACAAACTTCGGACCAGTAAAGGCATCACCGCCCACAAAGATATCCGGCTCGGTGGTCTGGTAGGTCACCGGATCGGCTTTGATCGTCCCGTTGGGATTGAACTCTACGTTCGTACCTTTAAATAACTCATGCCAATCCCCTTTCTGGCCGATACAGCAGATCACCACATCACACGCCACCGTTACGGTATCTCCCTCGTCGTAAGTGGGAGCAAAGCGTCCCTCATCATCCATCACCGACAGACACTTCTTGAAAATGATCCCCGTGGTTTTCCCGTTGTCCGCAATGATCGCCGCCGGTCCCCAGCCCGCATGGATGGCGATGCCCTCCTTCTCACATTCGGTCCGTTCTTCCTCGCCGCAGGGCATCTCCTCGTAACTTTCAAGACAATACATGCTGACGCTCTCCGCGTGGCAACGGACTGCCGTACGCGCCACATCACAGGCCACATTACCGCCGCCGATCACCACCACCTTGCCGGAAAGTTTGTACTCACCGGCCAGATTCACCTGGCGCAAAAAGTCGATCCCGGTGATCACGCCGTCACTATCCGCCCCGGGGATCCGGAGCGTTGCCCCCTTCTGAAGGGCGGCCGCCACATAGAAACCCTTGTAACCTTGCCGGCGCAGTTCAGGGATGGTCACATCCTTGCCAACCTCAACACCGCACTTAAACTCCACACCCAGTGCCCGCAGAACGTCGATCTCGGCTTCCACCACATCCTTTTCCAGACGGAAACTGGGGATACCATTCATCAGCATCCCACCGGGGCGGGCCTCCTTCTCAAAGACTGTCGGCTTATAACCCTTTAGGGCAAGAAAGTAGGCACAGCTCATCCCGGCCGGCCCCGCACCGATGATAGCGATCTTTTCCTCAAACCCGCCGCCAATCTTGGGGATGACCGGTTCGGGAATATAACGGGTCTCCGCCTCCAAATCCAATTGGGCGATGAAACGCTTGACTTCATCGATGGCCACCGCCTGGTCAACCGAACCGCGGGTGCAGGCCTCCTCGCAACGGCGGTTGCAGATCCGGCCGCAGACGGCGGGGAACGGGTTGTCCCGCTTGATCAGCTGCAACGCCTCACGGTACCGGCCTTGCGCCGCCAGCTTCAAGTAGCCTTGGACCGCAATATGGGCGGGGCAAGCCGTCTTACAAGGAGACGTGCCGGTATCATGGCAGTTGATGCGGTTTTTATCGCGGTAATCGACACTCCACTTATCCGGTCCCCACGGGGTCTCATCCGGGAGCTCCACCCGGGGGTACTCGATGGGGCCGTCTCTGGTACAGAGTTTCTGCCCCAACTTGGCCGCCCCGGCCGGACAATGCTCGACACAGCGGCCACAGGCCACACATTTCTCCCTTTCCACCCTGGCCACATAAGCGCTGCGGCTTAAGTTGGGTGTATTGAACAACTGGGAAGTGCGCAAGGCGTAACAGACATTAACATTGCAGTTGCAAATGGCAAAGATCTTATCTTCGCCGTCGATGTTCGTAATCTGGTGGACGAAACCATTCTCCTCGGCCTGCTTAAGGATGGCCAGCACTTCATCATAGGTTATATACTCGCCGCGCCCGGTCTCGACGATATAATCGGCCATATCGCCCAGGGCAATACACCAGTTCTCGGGATCGTCGCCGCAACCCTCACCCAGTTTTGCCCGGCTGACCCGGCAGGAGCAAATACTTTTGGCGTACTTGCCGTCATACTTCTTCAGCCAGTAGGAGATCTTCTCCACGCTGATTGCTTCGTTCTCCGTTTCAATGGCCTTCTCCACCGGGATGACGTGCATCCCGATGCCGGCTCCGCCCGGCGGAACCATGGGCGTAACCCGCTCCAGCGGCAGAAAGGTCATCCGTTCAAAAAAGGCGGCCACCTCCGGGTGCTCATCAACCTGGTCTTTGCGCATGTTAAAAAACTCGGCACTCCCGGGGACAAACCGCGGCAATACATACTGTTTTTCCCGCCGGGGGTTTTCCCAGTTGTACTCGATCAGACCGATATAGGCCATTTCGTTCAGGAGCTTTTCCAAAGAGGCCGCATCCTTACCGGTCAGCTTCACCAGTTCCGGCAGGGTCTTGGGCTTACGGACACCCATTTTCAGGGCAATGTCAGCCATTTCATCGGTGACCAAACCGGCCAGTCCCCAGTATTCCGGGTCGTTACCGGTAACTCCTTTCAATTTGGCAGGCAGGCGGTCGGTGATCATCCGCCCAAGCTTGATTATTTTCTTACGGGGTTTATCCGTCCGGGGAATCGTAAAAGACAACTTACTCTCATCCAGGGGCATGTTGGACATGGTCTGCTTGCTCATCAGGATCCACTCCTTCTCTTGATTATCGCACCATAATCACACCACTATGTTCTGACGTCTGGCCGCCATAAAAAACAAAATGCTATTCGCCTTTCTTCTCCTCAGCGCTCCGCCTTTTCTTCCAGGCGCGCAAGATAGTCGGCAACCCCCGTCGCCAGTAACTGATAGGCTCCTTCGCCGTCACCGGCTTCAAGCAGCGCGGTGAATCGTTCCAACCGGTCAAGCGCAAAGGTGAGCCCATACATCCGCAGATAGTTCACCCAGAAGGCAATAGACACATCATGCATGGTGTTCATGAACAGCGTCAGGATACTTTTCCCGCTTAAAATACAGATCTCCCGGTGCCAGCGGAAAAAAAGCTCGGCGAGCTCCTCCACCCCGCTGTGCTGGGCACGGGCGCGAATTGCAGCCGTCATCGCGCGCAAATGCGTAATATCCTCCGCTGAATGGGAGAGGGCGAGGTCGCGAAAGGCCATCCCCTCAATCGCCAGCCGCAAGTCCAAAATGGCGACGGCAACCTCCCGGCTCAATTCATCGCCGTTCAGATGGACAATGGCATTCAGAGTTTCAATATTCCCCGTCTTCATATAGTCGGCTACGTAGATGCCGGACTTCGGTTTGATCTCGACCAAGCCCATGGCGGCCAGCTGTTCAAAACCGGAGTGGACCACCGTTTTCTCGATCCCCATTTCCGCCGCCAACTCCCGTTCCGACGGTAACCGGTCCCCCGGCTTCCATTTCCCGCCAAGAATATCTTTGGTCATTTTTCTAACAAAAAGATCTTTATTGGTAAGCCCAGGCGTTTTCTTTACCCCGTTCAAGAAAACCGTTCCTTTGTGTTTTATCCGTGAAATAAAAACTGGTTAAGATCTGGTCCGACCAGTTCTTGTTATTATTTTAACAATCTCCGCCGGCCCTGTCAACACATATCTACAATGGATTGAACTGAGATCAATTAAAATTCGTAGCGTTTTTACAGTTCACACCGCATCCCAATCATGGCAATCCGGCACATGCGAAGAGAATGGAGAATAACCCGATAAAATCCAAGGCGTAGCTGAAAAGCCCCTTTAAACAATTTATCGCCAAAGATTCCGGGCCTTTAACATCCAAATACGAACGTGTATAATATAATTAGGTAAACTATAACCTGGAAGTGTTCTATCTAAACCAACGGAGGTCCGCTGATGAGTAAACTGACCGTCTCCATGGAAAATTATCTCGAAGCCATCTACGAGCTTTCCAACGGAAACTCCGGCGTCAGGGTTTCGGATATCTCAGAGCGTTTGGGCGTCACCAAACCGAGCGTCAACAGCGCCATCTCAACGCTGGCGGAAAAAGGGTTGGTGACCACCGAGAAATACAAGAAGGTCTATTTGACCCCCACCGGACTCGAACAGGCCAAACTAACCTCCAAAAAACATCAGATTATCCAAAAGTTTTTTACCGAGGTATTAAAGATTGACGCCGCCGTCGCCGACCAGGACGCCTGCTCCATTGAGCATGTGATTAGCAGCGATTCCGTCCAGGCCATGCAGGAATATATGCAGGCCAACGCCAATAAAGAGAAAGAATAATTAAGGTAATGAGGTAATCAAAAGCAAAAATTAAGGGTTTCCCGTCTCTTACAACCCCGGCCACCCGCCGGGGCAGAAGTATTGTCGGGAAACCCTTTCGTTATTTCACCCTTTTTCTCTCTTTTTACGTATTTTTCTCTTCGTTCAGCGCGAACCTTTAGAATCACTTACTTTAATACGGCAACCAGCGACAAAAGGAATCTTGGCCACCCATCTCATCTTTACCCACATCTCATCCTAGAAAATACTCTGGACGAACATGATCAGATGGTTCATCACCCCACCCACAAACAGCGCGGTCAGAGTGGTGCTAGCGGTAATGGCTACGGCGGTTCGCGCGTTAAACTCCTTGGCAATAATGCCGAACACCGACAAGCAAGGCAAATAGAGCAGGGAAACGACCGCCCCCACATACATCTGCAGTGGGTTCAAGTTAAGTCCCAACAGCGGCGCCACCGACATCTCCCGCCGGATAATTCCCAAAATGAGGGACATGACCGCCTCCTCCGGCAGACCCAGCCAGCCCGAAACAACCGGCTTCAGCAGTTCACCCAAGCCCTGTAAAATACCGGTTTCGGCAATAATGGCGGCAATGGAGACCGCGATGAGCATCGGTCCTTCCGCTTCCACCAAAAACTGCTTGATCCGGACCCACAGTTTCTTAAAGTACGCCCGCGGCTCGGGAACCAGCAGATTGGGCACCTCAAGGATCAGGGGGTCCACCGTCCCTTTGAGGAATCTTCTCAGCACGAGGGCGACCGTCACAAACACCGCCACTCCAGTCAGCGCCGTCGCCAGGAGGAGCCAGACGGAATAGGCCGACAACAAGGAGACGAGGGCGCCGGTCTGGGAAATGCAAGGAACCGCAAAGCAAACCATCGCGGTAACCATCAGGCGTTCTTTGCGGGTGGTCGCGGTCCGGGTACTGATTATGGCCGGAACGGCACAACCAAAACCAAGAAAGATGTGGATCAGACTGCCGCCCTGCACGCCCAGCTTGCGCATGATGTTATCAAACAGGACGACCAGCCGGGGCAGAATACCGCTGTCCTCCAGTAAGGCAAATTGAACCTGGAAAACCAGGACATAAGGAATCACCAGGGCTAAAATCCATTCAAAGCTAATCCGCAAGATCCCGTATTCCCCGATCAGGATATTCTGCAAAACCGGAGGCAAATTCAGCGGTATAACCAGTCGTTCAAAGAAAGGGACAATTACCCCTTCAACCAAGGGAAGTAGCACCATCCCCTCCAATACCTTACCGCCACCGACGACCACACCCAAGCTGATGAGCAGAATCAACAGCGCCAGCGGAAGACCGGGCCAGGGACGAAGCAGCGCATCACCCAACCTGTCCAAAAAGTTCGGTTTGGCATCGGTACGGGAAACCACTTTACGGACAATCTGCCGGGCTCGCTCCCAATACTCCAGTCCTGTATGTTCACCGGCCCGCCCGCAACCGGGACAACCGGCGCAAGTCGCACAAGACCGGCCCATTGGCAACGGGCGTTCCGCCCCTAAAATCCGGGCAAAAGTCTTGGTGATCTGGTCAAGGCCGTACCCTTTCACGGCCACGGTTGGGATCACCGGTGCGCCAAGTTCCTGCTCGAGCAGCTTGACATTGATCGCAAAACCTTTCCGCTCCGACACATCCATCAGATTGAGGGCAAAAACGATGGGCACATTATACTCCATGACCTCCAGCGCCAGCTTGATGCTGCCTTCCAGATCGGCGGCATTAAGCACAAAAAGCACAGCAACGGGATTGCTGCACATGAAGCGAATGGCGACCTCCTCGGCCACCGAAGTGGCCGCCAGAGAATAGGTGCCCGGGACATCAATCAAGGTATACTCGGTGTCTCCCACCTTGTAGGAGCCCTCGGTATAAGAAACGGTTGTTCCCGTATAGTTGGAACTGATGACATGAACATTGGTCAGGGCGGAAAAAATGACACTCTTCCCCACGTTGGGGGTACCCATCAGTAAAATTTTATTCTCTTTCGCCAATATTTTGCTGTCTTCAGCAATGAGATGGCATTTCATATTGCGGTGTCCTCCTCAACCAAAATCGCGGAGGCAATATCTTTCCCGAGGGCAATCTCCCTGGTGGCACTGGTGACCAATACCGGGCCGCCCAGACGGTATCTTTTTTTCTTGTGGATAACGGTACCAGGGTAAAAGCCTAGGCTGTTCAGAATCTTTACATCTGGCACGGCAGCTACTGTATAACGGCAGTTGTCCGGGGCAGTATACAAGCTGTATTTTCCATGTTGCCTTTGTCTACTCTGCTTCTGTTCCATCTTCCCGTACCTCCTCGTCAAACTACGTCTAAAAATCGAATTAAGTTAGTCTCTTCTAACTTTAATTTAAGTATACTCCACTCATCGCCAAAAAATCAAGTACTCCCCTGTTGTTATTTTGTAAATAACGCGTGAAAAGACCAGTCTATCGGCGTTTTTTGGCGTTACTCAGAAGTTATATCCCCGGTGCCTCCTTTTTCTTCATAACAACATAAAAAACAAGGCGTTCCCCGCCGGGGGAACGCCTTTTGGCCCATAGAAACACTATTCGGAGAAGAGTGGTGTGGAGAGATACCGCTCACCGGTATCGGGAAGGATGACGACGATCACCTTGCCGGCATTTTCCGGACGCTTAGCCACCTCGGTGGCCGCCCACAAGGCCGCCCCGGACGAGATCCCAACCAGCAACCCTTCGGTTTTGGCCAGTTCTCTGCTGGCCGTAAAAGCGTCGTCGTTCTTCACCCGCACAATCTCATCATAAATAGCAGTATTTAGTACTCTGGGCACAAAACCGGCACCAATCCCCTGGATTTTATGGGGGCCTGGATTCCCCCCCGAAAGCACGGGTGAGGCATCCGGTTCCACCGCGACCACCTTAATACTGGGTTTTTTCGCTTTCAAAAATTCACCGGCTCCGGTGAGCGTGCCGCCGGTTCCGACACCGGCAACCAGAAGATCAACGGTCCCGTCGGTATCTTCCCAGATCTCGGGGCCGGTTGTCTTCCGGTGCATTTCCGGATTGGCCGGGTTGTCAAACTGACCGGGAATAAACGCATTGGGAATCTCCCTGGCCAGCTCCTGCGCTTTGGCAATGGCACCGGACATGCCCTTGGCCCCCTCGGTAAGGACAAGTTCTGCCCCATAGGCCTTGAGCAGGTTACGCCGCTCAATGCTCATCGTCTCCGGCATGGTCAGAATGACGCGGTACCCGCGGGCCGCTGCCACCGCCGCCAGCGCAATACCGGTATTTCCACTGGTCGGTTCGATGATGACCGATTCCGGAGTCAACAGACCCTTTGCCTCGGCATCATCGATCATGGCCTTGGCGATCCGGTCCTTGACACTCCCGGCGGGATTAAAGTATTCCAGTTTTCCGATTAACTTCGCCTGTAGCCGGTGTTTTTTTCCGTAGTTCCCCAATTGCAGCAGAGGTGTCCTCCCGATCAGATCGGTTATGCTTTGGTAAATCTTGGCCATTTGTTCACACCCTTTATCTATAATTCATATATGTTTTATATGTTTTATCATACAGCGCATGGATTACCGTGTCAATAGTTTTTTGCTTGACAGGAGCTATTTTTGACTCTATCATAAATACATACTATTTATATATGAAATGAGTGAAACCGATGCGCATATCCGCAAAAGGCCGCTATGCTCTAGCCGCTTTAACGTACATGGCACAACGCTATAAAAATGGTGAGTATCTCGCCATTCTCACCATCGCGGAGGAACTGGGCATCTCCAAAATATATCTGGAACAGGTGTTTTCCCTGCTGAAAAAGGCCGATCTTGTTTTTTCCGCCAAGGGAGCCCAGGGCGGCTACCAACTGGCACGCCGGCCTGAGCAGATCACGGTCCTCGACATCTTGTCCGCTGTCGATGTATCCTTATTTGAACAGGCACAGGACACTGTCCCGGAAAAGGCCCCGGAAATTGAGAAAGCCCTGCGGCTGTCCGCCTTTGATGTTCTCGACCAAAAACTCAGAGAAACATTGGGCGGAATTACCCTCGCCGACCTTGTGCGCGAAGCGGAAAGACATAAAAAAGGCGAAGCGCTGATGTTCTATATATAGCGAAAGGAGTGTCCAAATGAAAGCGGTTCAAACCGATAAAGCCCCCGCCGCCATCGGCCCCTATTCCCAGGCCATTGTCGCCGGCAACCTGGTTTACACCTCCGGCCAAATCCCCCTGTCTCCGGACGACGGGACGGTCGTCGGCGAAGACATCCGTACCCAGACCGAGGCGGTGATCAAAAATCTCCAAGCGGTGCTGGAAGCGGCCGGCAGTTCCCTCCAGCAAGTGATTAAAACCACTTGTTACTTATCAGATCTCAGCGATTTTGCCGCCTTTAACGAGGTATATGCCAGGTATTTCCCGAACAAGCCCGCCCGTTCCTGCGTGGAAGTCTCCAGATTGCCCCGGGAGGTCCTGGTCGAAATCGAGGCCATTGCCGAGATCGCCGGTTAGCCATGCCCGCCGGGAAGCCGGTCGTCGGATCACCGTCATTCCTTATATTTGACGTATGGCAATTTACCATGTTTCACCCATAACCTGGCTTTATCCAATCTATTATCCGGATACACGTTAAGACAAATTGTTATTTGTACACCGTTCTTCCAGGCCGGAGTACATTCTATTACTCGTCCATCCCCAATATATGTCCCAACATGGCCTCTTAACCAGACAATTGCTCCCGGTACAATCTTTGTAAAATCGGTCGTCGGATTACACCTTTCAATTAACTTGTCTGCGGAAAGATCGGGCACCCCATTGGAGTTATATCTGGCGCCACCGTGAGCTTTAGTCGGATCACCGTTCCATCCCCAAAGAATGCCCTTGATTAACCCGACACAATCAAAAGCAAAATAGTTTTGGTCAATTAATTTATATAGAAATTCCTTCATCGCATCCGTATACCAAGAAGGATATTGCTTTGCTTTCTCCTCAATTATTTTTTTGGTAACCGGTGAGCCAAAAGTACCCCACATATAAACGGTCTTATAATTCAAGGTATTTAATAATTTTTGGATAAATTCTTTATTTGTCATTCCTTTCCACCCTAACGCAGTTTCCACATTCCCCCCAAGTAAAAGCCAACCAACCACCGGTATATACATAATATTTATCAAAGTACGTCGAAGAGCCAAAACCTTTGGCCTTTTTTCTCAACCGTCTATTTGCTTTAAGCACATTCTTCGCAAGTAAAAATGACCACTGTTTTCAGTGGTCATTTTTACGGGTGTCTTTCTGCAATGAGGGGCTCCCCTTTGAAGCGATATGATTAGCTCAGGAAAACCCCGGCGAGGCTCATCAAGGCAATTAATAGGACAAAGACGGTCATTATGAAATCCTCAAGTCAGGCAACAGGCGACATGCCATCTTACTTCCTGCTGCTCGATCTTTGTCAGCTCGTTGATTAATTCGTTCTTGTATGGCACCACTGTTTTCCCTGTTCACCATGGCTCGTTTCTCATCTCCATCTTCCCCCCGGAAACACCAATAAAGCATTGAACCCTCGGCTAACTTATTACAATACAAGAACCAAATTGGCTTTTGCTTTCAATTACCTTTCTCAAACTAGGTATAAAAATGATCCTTCCATTAGAATAATACCTTGTACCTTCAGCTCCCAAAAAAATCGATTAAAGTATCACCTTCCTGCACACTGATGATGCCCATGTTGAAGTCAGAAAAGAAACATGGTACAATCAGCGCGGAAAACTAACTACTTCGAGCGAAAAACAAACTATTCCGAAAGGTGACCCCGATGAAACAAAAGCGGCCGTATCCCAAAGTCATGATCTCCCCCAAGGCGGAGCGCAGCATCAAGAATGGGCATCCCTGGATCTACGGGGAAGAGATCCGCCAAATCGAGGGCGTGCCCGAAAGCGGCGGGCTGGTGGATGTGTTTGCCGGAAACGCCTACATGGGGACAGGCTTTTACAACAGTGCCAGCAAAATTTCCATCCGGCTTCTTTCCCGCAACGCCAACGATGTGTTTGACGCCCGCTTTTGGCGCCGCCGGGTGGAGTATGCCGTCCTTTACCGCAAAACCGTCATGCCCGGTGCCGACTTTGCCTGCTGTCGCCTGATTCATAGCGAGGCCGACCAGATGCCGGGGCTGACCGTGGACCGCTACGGCGGCATTCTGTCCGTACAGATCACCTGCCTCGGCATGGAACTGGTCAAGGATACGGTTTACCGCGCCCTCTGGGATGTGCTTACGGAATTGGGCGAGACGGTCACCGGCATTTATGAGCGCAATGACACTGCCCAGCGAACACGGGAAGGGCTGCCGGAGTATAAAGGCTGGTACCGTACCGGTGGCATTCCGGTGCCGGAATCCGCCGTGACGGAGATCTGCGAAAACGGCGTGCGCTATCTGGTCGATGTGGAAAACGGACAAAAAACCGGCTTTTTCCTGGACCAGAAGTATAACCGGGCCGCGGTGGCCCGGATTGCCGAGGGCAAGCGGGTACTGGACTGTTTTACCCATACCGGTTCCTTTGGCCTCAATGCGGCGTTGGGCGGAGCAGCACACGTGACCTGCGTGGATATCTCCCCGTCCGCCATTGAGATGGCAAGAGCAAATGCCGTCCGTAACGGGCTGGACGGAAAGATGGATTTTCTGTGCGAAGACGTGTTTGACCTGCTGACCAAGCTGGCCGACCGGAAATGCCGGGACTATGACTTGATCGTCCTTGACCCGCCGGCCTTCACCAAATCCCGCAAAACAGTGGAGGACGCCGCCCGCGGCTATAAAGAGATTAACCTGAAGGCCATGAAACTCCTGCCCCGGGGCGGATACCTGGCCACTTGCAGCTGCAGTCACTTCATGACGGACGACTTATTCCGCAAAGTACTGGACAGCGCGGCCAAGGACGCCGCCGTCTCCCTCCGGCAGATTGAAGCCCGCCAGCAAGCCCCGGACCACCCCATCCTGTGGAATGTTCCGGAAACGTCCTACCTTAAGTTTTACCTCTTCCAGGTCGTCTGAACTGTTCGCCGGTTTTTGGGAAGCCCCCAGCATTACCAAACGGTCTATTCCTTTTCCAGATTCAAACGCGTTTCTTCGGTCTTCCTTCATAAACTCATAAACAAGTTTAAAGCCCGGGGCCAATCGTTCAACGGCGCCATCCATGCCGGTGCCGATGACAGCCGCGTCCACATCCTGCGCCAGGCCCTTCACAAAGCCTGTACTCGCCACCCTCGATCAAGAGTACCCGGCCGTGAACCAACGATTGCGCGATCTTTCTTCTCGCTTCAGCGTAAATGCCTTGTACCGTAGTACGGGCGACATTCATCTGTTTGGCGCACTCTTCCTGCGTAAGGCCCTCCAGATCAATAAGTCTGATCGTTTCATATTCATCAACGGTCATCCTTACGCAGTTCCTGTCATCTACATCCAAATCAAGAGGGCCAAATTTATTGGTTTCCGGTAGGCCGCAAACCCTTCGCCATTTCAACGGTCTTGGCATAATATAATCACCCCAATTCCGCACCTAAACAACCAGTTGTTAATTTTCCTTCTGTCTTTATTCGATTTCTATTTCTGATGCCCTCTAAGGCTAAGGCCTTTTGGGGCGGAATCCAGAATAAAAACAAGGCAGGCGGTGGCCTGCCTTTCACTTACGACCGGACTAATCTGCAAAATCCTCAAGGCGCTTTTTTACTTCGGCAAGCTTTTCCTCAAGCATTTTAGCCTGCCTGGTCAGCAACTCTTTTTCATCAACATCCGACGGGAAAAATGCCCTGTTACCAAGAGCGCCAAAATGTGCCCCTCTTGGCCAACCGGTCGCACAAAACCTCCGACGGGAGCCATGCCCGCGACCAAATCCACACCCAGAATTGACCGGATTGGCATAACCCGGAGCAGCAAAACCGGCGCAAAAGCCCGCGCCTCGCCCGGTCATTGGACCCATTCCCCTGGGTCCACTTCCATCTCCTCTCGGCATCATATCCCTCCTTTGTAATGCTGTTTACCCAGGGTATTTGACATATGTCAATTATATTATACTATGTTTCCGACATATGTCAATATCCTCTTTTAAAAAAATCGACAGTCAAAAAATACGGGCTCCTTTCTTCCCCACCCCAGAAATAAAAAACTCGCTACCCATTGGCCTGGTTTAACGACTCTGGATCTTTCGCCACCTATGAGATATCTTCTTTGTTAAACTTGCCTTAAAAACCCTTGCAATGTTTTATGTTTTGTATTAAGATAGTTCCCAATATCAATTTCCATTTTCTGAGTAATCCAAAGCATTTTTTCCCCAACGCAAGGGTTAATAATAATAGCGGGAGCGTGGTGCAATTGCCACCTGAAGGCCTGCGGTTCGATCCGGAGTTAATCCGGGCCCTTCGCTTCTATGGCATCATCAGCCTGGATTTGGTTACCGGCCCGTTACTCGGGTTAGCGTTCGGCCGTCATCTCAACCAAAGCTTCGGCCTGTCGCCGCTCTGGACGGTCTTCGGTTTTCTAGCCGGGGCAAGTCTCAGCTTCTTCGGCTTTTACCGGTTGACCACCACGGAAATATATCGGGATTGGCGCAAAAACCGGGAAAAAAAGGGGAAATAGGATGGAAAGCCTCGCGATCAAGATTTATAAATCCTTTTTGGTCATTAATCTATACTTGCTCGCCCTTTTACTGGCGCTCGGTTTAACCGTTCTCCCCTCCATCGTGTTCGGCGGGCTTATGCTGGGCTGGGCTGGAATGCAGGTCTATCTATTTTGTTTCTGTAAAACCGTCGGACGCAACCTTGACCGCGGTACACAAGCCGGACCTGCCCGGCCGCCAACCGGCACCGGGGCCACTTTCTTCCGGCTCGGCTTATTGTTATTGTTTCTGGTGGCAGGAGGAAACCATGGGCTGTCCTTCTTCCTCTGGTCCACCGGGACAGCTCTCGCCGTTTACTTCGGTTGGCTTGGCTACTTGCTGTACTGGCATAGCCGCAAAACCACATAAAACAAGTATCATCCGGGGAGGGAAAAGTTTTGCACAAAATTCATGCCCTCACCTTTACGCAGGGAGAAATTTTCGGTCTCCAATTCCATTTGGATATTTTTCTCATGTCTTGGGTGGTCATTATTTTCCTGGTTGTGGTTAGTTGGCTGGCCACGAGAAACCTAAAACTACAACCCCGGGGACTCCAAAGTGTTCTGGAAACCGTGGTGGAGTTTTTACAGAATCTGTTACGGGAAAATATCGGGCCCAGAGGGCAAGGGGCTTTTCCCTTTGTGGCAACCCTTTTTTTATTCATTCTTTTCTCGAATCTAATCGGGCTGATCTGGCCGGGGGTCACCAAATCGCCGACCGAAGACCTGAATGTCACTTTAGGCCTTGCCATCCTGGTCTTTTTTAGCATGATTTACTACGGCATTAAAGGGCAAGGTCTGAAGAAGTACCTGCTTAGTTTCTTTAAACCTAACTTTTTATTCTTCCCCATTCATCTCATCGACTTTTTTGTGAAACCGATCACCCTGGCCTTTCGCTTGTATGGTAACATTTTTGCCGGCGCGGTGTTTATCACCATCCTTAATCTGCTGTTCAAACCGGTCATTCCCGTCGTTGGTCTGGTCTTGGGCGTATTTGTCGGTGTCATTCAGGCTTATCTCTTTCTCATGCTCGCCATGGCTTACATCGCTTCGGCGATGGAGGAAGGAGCAGAAACGGAAGAGGCTCATCCGGAGCCGACCCATGCTCTCCCCCCGCCCACAGAATAGTTTTAAACACAATTACACCCCGCTTAGGGAGTCTTGGAGGTTAGAAATAATGGTTGAAAGTACAATTCTACTCAAAATCGCTTCGGTGATCGCCATTGGTTTAATCGTCAGCGTGGCGGCTTTAACGGCCGGGTTTGGCAACTCGAACGCGGTCGCCCGGGCTTTAGAAGGAATTGCCCGGCAACCGGAGGCGAAAAACTCCATTTTCACGACGATGCTCATTGGTGTTGGCCTGATTGAAGCCACCCCGATTATTGCTCTGGTTGTGGCCTTGCTGTTATTATTCGCCAACCCGTTCCTCCAGTAAACCTGGGGAGTACGGCCACTATTAATTAACCGCATTTTTGCATCGTTCTTAAGGGGGAGCCTGCCATGATGGAAATCAGGATCGTCGATCTCCTGCTCACCATTTTCAATTTTTTCATCCTCATGGGCCTGCTCTATCTGGTCTTATACCGTCCGGTCCTCAATCTTTTGAGTGCACGGGAGGCTAAGATTAAGAGGGAAAACGAGGAACTCGCCCGGCTGCGGAAAGAGGCGGAAGAACTTAAAAGCCACTGGGAAGCCAAGAATCAGGAGTTGGCCTGCGAACGCCGCCGGATCCTGGAAGAAGCAAGACAACAAGGTTTAAAGGAAAAAGAGGAATTGATCCGACAGGCAAGGGAGGATGCCTTGCAGATCATCGCCCGCGCCCGGCTGGAAGTACAAAGGGAAAGAAACCGGCTTTGGGAGGAACTCTGGGAGGAGATCGTCGGGATTATTATCACGATCGCCACCAAAGTGGTCGGGGAGGAGTTTAATGAAGAAAAACAGCGGGAAAAGGTCAGAGCTTTTATCAAAAATTTGGATGCGAAAGCGATTGGAGAATTGACCAATGAAGCTCATTAGCGGCGGTAAAACACTCAAGCAGCTGCCCTCCACCCCGTACGCTCCACCGGCTTTGAAATCCGGGTTGGAACTTACCGCCGTCACCCCGGTTCCCCTGGAAGAGGAGGAAGAAGCTCTTCTTAAGCAACGACTGACGGAGATTACCGGGAAAAGGCCAAGGATCCATTTTGAGACCAGCTCCCGCCTGCTGGCCGGGATGATTCTCCGGACCAAAGACCGCGACCTGGACGGGAGCGTCGGCCGGCAACTGCGCCGGTTACGCCGGATCCTCCTCGAACACGATTTAAGGATTGAGGAACAGGGCGCACCCTCGGCCGAGTGGCTCCTTAACGAATTCAAAGGTGTCGTTGACCAGTACCAGGCGGGGACGCTCATCGATGATATCGGAACGGTTCTTCAGTACGGGGATGGGGTGGCGTTAATCACCGGCATGTACGGCGCGCACCTCAACGAAGTCGTCAAATTCCAAAACGGCTCCTACGGCATGGTGCTCAACCTGGAAACCGACCAGGTCGGCGCGATTGTTTTTGGCGAAGGCCTCGATATCCACTCCGGGGATGCGGTCCGCCTCCTGGGACGGACCATTGATGTCCCGGTCGGCGAAGAACTGATCGGCCGGGTGGTCAATCCCTTGGGCGAACCAATCGATGGTCTTGGCCCAATCCATACCACGAAAAGACGTCCCGTGGAAGCCCCGGCCCCCGGGATCGCCGAACGCAGTCCGGTCGATACCCCTCTCCAGACGGGAATCAAGGTCATTGACGCGCTCATCCCAATCGGCCGCGGGCAAAGGGAATTGATCATCGGCGATCGGCAGACCGGAAAAACCGCCCTCGCGATCGACACCATTTTGAACCAAAAGGAAACCGGTGTCCTCTGCGTCTATGTAGCGATCGGGCAAAAGGCGGCTACCGTCGCGCAGGTCATCGAAACGCTCAAAGAACACGGCGCAATGGACTACACCATCGTTGTCGTCGCTTCCGCCGCCGACACGGCGCCGGTTCAGTACCTTGCGCCCTACAGTGGATGCGCCATGGCGGAAGAGTTCATGTACCAAGGGAAAGATGTCTTAATTGTCTATGATGATCTTTCCAAACATGCTGTCGCCTACCGCGCGATGTCGCTCTTGCTGCGTCGTCCGCCGGGCCGGGAAGCCTATCCGGGCGATATCTTCTACCTCCATGCCCGGCTTCTGGAACGGGCGGCCCGGCTCTCACCGGAGCATAAAGGCGGCTCCCTGACGGCGCTCCCGATCGTTGAGACCCTGGAGGGCGACATCTCAGCCTATATTCCAACCAACATCATCTCGATTACAGACGGCCAAATTTTCCTTGATACCGATCTCTTCTTGGCCGGATTTCGGCCGGCAGTCAACGTCGGGCTCTCGGTTTCGCGCGTCGGAGGCGATGCCCAAATTCCGGCCATGAAGAAACTGGCCGGTCCTCTCCGCCTTCAATTGGCCCAATACCGCGAATTAACCTCCTTTACCCAGTTTGGAGCGGAGCTGGACCAGGCAACGCGTGACCAGTTGGCGAAGGGGGAAAGAATCGCCGCCGTCCTCAAGCAGCCTCGTTTTTCCCCCATTCCCGTCGCCGAACAAGTCGTTACCTTCTATATGCTGGTGAACGGATATTTTGACGACATGCCGGTTGAGCGGATCCCTTGGTTTGAGGCGGAAGTACACCGCCGCATCCGGCAAAACCATCCTGATCTTTTCGCAGAGATTACAACCACCGGGCATTATCAAGAGGTGGAAGACCGCTTACGCTCCACGCTTCAGGAGATCAAAACGGAGTTGGCCAGTACTAAGCCGCAAGCGGAAACGGATTAACGGCGGAGGCACGGGCATCATAGCCGCCGAAAGAATACAGGGCAGGACTAGTGGGGGTTACAATGGAAAATATCCTCGCGCTTAAAAGGCGGATCAAAGCGGTTAAAGAAATCAAACATATTACCGGCGCCATGAAGATGGTCGCCACCACCAAGCTGCATAAAGCGCAGGAAAGGGTGGAATCATCCCGTCCCTTTGCCCGGAAGATCAGCGAAGTGTTAATCGACCTCTCCCAGGTGGCCGGTTCGTTTCATCCCTTGATGGAAAGCCGGGCCGTACGCCGGACCTGTCTGGTGCTCTTCACCTCCGATCAGGGATTATCCGGCGCCTACAATGCCAATCTGATCCGTCATGCCCGTTCTTTCCTCAGCCAACTCCCCTCCGGCCGGGAAGTTACGTTCCTGACGGTCGGACGTAAAGGACGGGATTATTTTCGGCGGAAAAATTACCGGATTGGTTGGGACTTTTCCGGAAGGAACCAACTTCCGACTTTTGCCCTGAGTGCCAAAATTGCCAGTATAATCTCGGAACAGTACCGCGCCCGGGAGTGCGATGAGGTATATTTGCTTTATACGCGTTTTTATTCCCCTCACCATCTGGAACCCAGGACCTTTCGCTTACTGCCCATTCGCCCGGTAACGGAAGAGCAGAAAAAACCGGCCATGCAGGGAAGCTGGAGCTTTGAACCATCACTGGAAGCGATTCTTGAACACCTCATCCAGCGGTACATCGAAACCGAGATTTACCGGGCGCTCTTGGAAGCGGACGCCAGCGAAAAAGGCGCCCGTCTCGCCGCAATGTCCACGGCAAGCGACAATGCGGATGAGTTGATTGCCGAGTTCATTCACCGCTTCAACCATTACCGGCAGGGCATAATCACCAACCAGCTCACCGAATTGATGGGCGGAGTAGAAGCACTGGCCAAGAAATAAATCCGGTGATAGCGAAAGCTATACGCCAACTTAGAGGAGGAATCCAGGATGCTGTCCGGCAGAGTGGTCCGGGCGATCGGGCCGGTAATTGATATTTGCTTTGAACATGGGAGGATCCCGCCGATCCATAGTGCAGTGACGATCCATCTCCCGGCCGGATTTTCCGGAAACAGCGGGCGGTGTATCGTGGCTGAGGTAGCGCAACACGTCGGTGATGATCTGGTCCGGGCGATCGCTTTGTCCGGGATCGACGGCTTACGGCGGGGCTTAACGGCCACTTCCAGCGGGGCGCCGGTTGAAGTTCCCGTCGGTGAAATTACTTTGGGACGGGTCTTTAATGTCCTGGGCGAACCAATTGACGGCGGGCCACAACTGCCTGTAGGGGAAAAAATGGCCATTCACCAGCCGCCACCGGCTTTTGAAGAGCTGGAAACCACACGGCAGATCCTGGAGACCGGGATTAAAGCTATTGACCTTTTAGCCCCTTTCCCGCGTGGCGGCAAGATTGGCCTGTTTGGCGGGGCCGGTGTTGGGAAAACGGTTTTGATTATGGAACTGATCAGGAACATCGCTACTGAACACGGCGGTTACTCGGTCTTCACCGGCGTCGGTGAACGAACCCGTGAAGGCAATGAACTCTGGCTCGGAATGCAAAAGTCCGGGGTGATTGAGAAGACGGCTTTGGTCTTCGGCCAGATGAACGAACCGCCCGGCGCCCGCTTGCGAGTGGCCTTAACCGGTTTAACCATGGCCGAATACTTCCGGGACCGGAGAGGGAGAGACGTTCTTCTGTTTATTGATAATATTTTCCGTTATATTCAAGCCGGCGCCGAAGTCTCGGCGTTGCTCGGACGGATGCCGTCGGCCGTCGGTTACCAGCCAACCCTCGCCACCGAGCTTGGGCACCTTCAGGAGCGGATTACCTCCACCAAACGGGGATCTATCACTTCAATCCAAGCGGTGTACGTTCCGGCTGATGACTATACCGACCCGGCCCCGGCCACCACTTTTACCCATTTGGACGCCACCGTCAACCTGGACCGGTCCATTGTGGAACTGGGGATTTATCCGGCCATTAACCCGCTCACTTCCACCTCCCGTTATCTCGACCCGGAGATCGTCGGTGAAGAACATTACCAGGTCGCACGGGAAGTGCAGAGAGTGTTGCAACGGTACAAAGACCTTCAAGACATTATCGCCATCTTGGGCATGGATGAACTCTCCGCCGAAGACCAATTAATCGTTGCCCGGGCGCGCAAAATCCAGCGTTTTCTCTCGCAACCCTTTTTTGTCGCCGAAACCTATTCCGGCATCCCTGGACGCTTTGTCAAACGGGCCGACACCGTCCACGGGTTTAAAGGGATTTTAGAGGGACGCTTTGACCATCTACCGGAACAGGCCTTTTATATGGCGGGAACCATTGAGGATGTGATTAAACAAGCCAAACAGTCTTCTCCGGTGCAGACCGAGCGCGCCGCCGCACCAAGCCGGAGTTAAGCTATGGGGTTCAGATCAGGAAATAGGAGTTGGCATAAGGGATACCCAAAAATGAAGGTGAGAAGATGGAGCGTCGGACATTCCACCTTGAAGTGGTAACGCCGCAAAAAATTGAATACAGCGCGGATGTGACAATGATCGTCGCTCCCGCTTATGATGGTTACTTGGGAATTCTACCGTCCCATCTCCCAATGGTTACCAAGTTGACCACCGGGGTCTTGCGGATCTTTAACGGGGAGAAAGAGGTCAAAATGGCGGTTAGTGACGGGTATATGGAGGTCACTCCGGAAAAAGTGATTATCCTGGCTGAAACAGCGGAACTTCCGGAAGAGATCGACATCCCAAGGGCCTTGGCCGCCAAACGCCGGGCCGAAGAACAACTGGCCGCCTTGGCCGCCTGGGATGAGCGGGCAATCCGGGCGCAGGCTTCCCTGCAACGGGCGTTAACTCGTCTAAAGGTTGCCGCCCAGCTTCAACCGGGAGCAGAGCGGGGTCACAACCCTTCAAGTCAAGGTAAGATAACCGGCCAGGACGCAAGAAAATGAGCTTTCAATTTCGGCTATGTTTGGCTGACGATCGAGTTCTCCAATTTTAACTAACTCCGTAACTACAGTCCTTTTATGTCTCTTCCCTTCATATTTTATTAAGTAATGGGGTTCCTCGGTTGAAACCCAAAAATACGCCTTGAAAAAAATACTCTTGAGGCCAGGTAAAGTAAGCATTATTTTATATGTATCAAAATCTCCCGCCTTAACCGAGACCCGTTCCTTTCCTTCAACCGCAAAAAGCAGTGTACTGATATACGGGTATTCATAAATCAAACCCTTGAAGGTGGTCTGTGCTCTGGAAAAATCCAAATTCCTTAGTAAAACAGCAAACTGCTCGGCTGGATAAATCAGCTCGCCTTCTTTTTTCCTAAAAACCTTCTTTTTAATCCGCTCTTCCGCACCGAGCCTCATCTTAATTTCTTCCTGAGAAAACTCGACCTCTACCCTCTTCGCATCCATTTCCCCACTATGATCTGTAAGCGAGAGATAAAGGGGTTCCATATTCTCCGCATTCACATAAAGGTCATAAGAATACGAAGGTCCGGTTTGTTTAATATATAAAGCGGAAATTTCTTTATATCTAACCTGTTCCCTGTATTCATACCCGTAATCTTCATCCCCGGCGGTATGGTAAGTCAGTAATACTCTTTGCGCAAAAAATGGTTTCCGCAAAAAACCACTGTCCTTTGCCAGGGTTAATTGGCAACCGACAATCAAAACTATTAAAAGAAAAAATACCCTACTATATCGCTTCACCCCAGTCCACCTCGTCTTTTCTTCTTTTAAGTCTCTCGTGAAAAATAGATATCCATAATTATACATTATGGTATCATTTTACTATATTTTTTACATAAAACTCTACCTTTTGGGTTTATCTTTTTTCTTTTGAACCACTTATCTATCCTCACTCTAAACAAGCTAACGTACCCAAGCCGCCGATATTGGTCCCTAGAATCAGGGATTTCTGTCATACAGCTGATTTCAACCTTAAATCTACCTTAAATCGTGGGAACCGTAATCCGGAAGGTGCTGCCTTTCTTCCCGTTGCGCAGGAGGGTCAAATTCCCTCCGTGGGCCTGGGCAATTCTTTTCGCGATGGAAAGCCCCAATCCACTGCCGCCGGTTGTGGAGTTGCGGGAACCGTCCACCCGGACAAAAGGCTTGAAGATGTTGTCCTTAAGCTGATCCGGAATGCCGATCCCATCGTCGCTGAAATCAATTACCGCCTGCTGATTTTGGACCGTCAGGCTTGCGGCAACCAGGGTTCCCGGCGGATTATAGCGCAGCGCATTATCGGCCAGATTTTGCATGAGCCGGCCAAACCGGTCGGGATCGAGCATAACAAAAACGCTGTTTTCACAGATATGGAAGTCATATGCGAACCCCTCCCGCTCCAACTGCGGCACAAGCTCGCCACAGAATTGCCGGATGTATTCGCAGATCTCTGTTCTTGCCAGCTTGAGGGAGAATTCCGGGCTATCCATCTGGGATAGCTCAAACAACTCGGTAAGCAGCCGGTTGGCTCTTTTGCCGTTATTAAGGATAACCGCAAGGTGTTCCTTGCGTTCCTGCTCAGTCAGGCCTGACTTCTTCATGATTAACTCGGCATAGCCCTGGATGCAGGACATCGGATTTTTAAGGTCATGGGAGATGTCGAGGATCAACCGCCGCCGATCCTCCTCCGCCTTTTTGCACAGGGAAATTTCCTGCTCAATCCGGGCCGCCATGTCGTTAAAGGTCGTCTGGAGCTCGGCAAACTCGTTTTTCAAACGCAAATCAACCCGCGCCGAATAATCGCCCTCCCGTAAAAGCCTGGTGCCATCACAGAGCTTTTGCAGAGGTACGGTTATGCTTGCCGCGGTAAACCACGAATAGATAAAGGCAAAAAGGGCGAGGATCAGAAGGTAAATCAGCACCACGACAGTAGTCGCCGCTCCCGCGCGCCTGAAATCACCGGCGGTGGCTTCTTTATTATGCACCAAGGAAAAATCCAGCCGGAGGGAGGTGGGAAAAGGTGACAATCAGCCAAAACTCCCCTTTTGGCTCGTAGAGAATATCGTAGTGGTAGGGCTTACTTTTGCTTTCGGTTAAAAATTTGTAAATTCCGCGGCCGTCAACTGATCGCCTTGCCGTTTTGCGCCGGCAAGACGGTATAGCCCTTTTCCTCAAGGCTGATTTTGATTAAGTCCCGGATGTCTTTTTCGTCGTCGACAATTAAAATATTCGTTTTTCGCACCTCCCGCCCACAATGCTCCGTTATTTGTCGTGCTCTCTTACCTCCCTAAGAGCATTTCCCCCACATATAAAGCAATACTCCAGACCAAAGCAATAGGAAAGCGGAGCATCACAAAAATAACCACTGAAAACAGTGGTCATATGTTGCAGTTCCTATCGCGCACGAATTCACTTCGGCCGGAAACTTCATTGAACATCTGAATAAATTCACCTGTATCTACTATATCAAAAAAATTATAATTGTAATCAGGAATATTTACACTTTATTCAATCCTTAGCAAGTGGACTTTCCTCAGTAATGAGTCGAACATATCGTCAATCTTCCCGGCCAACCCGGCATCGATTTCTCTTATGTGGTTAAAGTATGACTCAAGATTCTCAAATCCGCTTAGCGGTCGACCGAACAGAATTGTCTCCATCTGGTTCCTGATGAGGTGCGCTTTTGCCAAGCTCTTTTCATCCTGAATCGTGTTGATCAACCAAAGAGTATCCACCAGGCAATCTATGACTTTCTCTTCCGCAAAAGGTTTTTCCCTATGGTTCGTCGCGAGCGCCTGTGCTTCCGCTTGCCATGCTTGGTCGGTCAAAGCTGATTGAACAATCTCTTTTGACTCCCCAATTGCACACCGATTTCCCTGGCATACACAGCAATACTCCAGACCCAGGCAGATCTGGTCCAGATCTTCTTTCATGTGCTGATAATAATCGTGAAGCAGTTTTGCCTTCGCAATTAAAGCCGATTGCACGCCCGCCTGTCTTTGGCGAATTAATGAACGGAGCAGGTAAAAAACGACCAATGCCAATAAGCAGATCAAGGGCAGCACAATCTTCACCCGCAAAAATTGCGCCGGTATTGTTTGGAACAGCTTCTGCAGTCCAAAGAACATAAAGATTGACGCCGCCAAGATTTTAATACCCGCCTCCGGAATCTTATCTCCCAGTTTTTTACCGACGAAAATTCCCAAAGCGCCAGTAGCGAGCATCCCGGAAACCGTTCCGGCCAGGATCATCAACGGATACTTCGCATCCGCAGCCAGCGTGATTGCCGTCAATTGGGTTTTATCGCCAAGTTCACCCAAGAAGAAAGCGACCGCCACCGTTAATGCCGGTCCAAATTGCATTCTTGGCTCCTCTTCTTCTTCCTCTTGCTCAGGTTTCAGTGTCCAAAGGGCAAAGCACACAAAGGCCGCGCCGGCAATCAACTGGACAGTACTAAGCGGAACCACGCGGGAGAGATAGCTTCCTAAAGCCACGGCCAGGCCATGGTTGAGAATTATTCCCATTCCTATCCCGAGCATCACTTTTCGGATCGGAAAACGTGTGGCAAACGCCAAAGCGAGAATTTGGGTCTTGTCCCCCATTTCAGCAGTAAAAATTAATAAAAATGCTCTAATCAGTTCTTGGATCATGCTATTCTACTACCTTCTCCTTCATCTTTTCGATAAGCTGTAATACCCCTGCTTCCACCTTCATCAGGTCTTCTTTCTTTGGCGCGCCTTCAAACTCCACCGATTCAATGAACTCCCACTTCATATTGTTTCTCTCCATGATTTCTTTCAGTTCCTTCTCGGCGCCGCCGGACCAGCCGTATGACCCGAACCTGAAGGCCAGCTTGCCGGTAATCCGCTTACGGCCAAGCTCATCTAAAGCGGCGGCCACCGGCGGGAAGAGCTTGTACTCGTAAGTCGGAGCGGCAATAATAATCCCGGCCGCTTTAAAAACAGCCGCCACCACTTCGCTATCGCCTGCCAAGGGCATCTCCAGTTTGTTGTACTTGACGCCTTTCCTTTGCAGGACGGCTTCGACATGAGCAACCGCTTTGGCCGTCATGCCGTACATCGATCCCCACAAGATGGTGACTTCATTCTTCCCCGCCCCTTCGGCATAGCGGGAAAACCGGGAATAATCATCGATGATTTTTTGCGGGTTTTGGCGATAAACCGGGCCATGACCAGGTGCGATTGTCTTGATTTCCAATGTCTTTGCTTTCTCGATCGCCTTGCGCAAACTGGTTGTAAAGGTGGCCATGACATTGGAGTAATACCTGATCCCTTCCGCTTCAAAAAAAGCGACCTCCTCCGGGGTCAACTCGTCATCAAAACAATGCTCCCCCATCCGCCCGAAGGCGCCAAACATGTCACAGGAAAAGAGCGTCCCGGTGCTTCTTTCGTAGGTGTACATGGTGTCCGGCCAGTGCACGTTGGGGACGGGATGGAAACTCAACACCTTTCCTTTGCCAAGGTCGAGGGTATCTCCTTCCTTCATAATCCTGATCCCGGTTTCACCGTAAAAGGAGGAGACCAGCTTTGCCGCTTTCTCCCTACAGATGACCGTAAAATCATCCTTGATCTTCCGGAAGTTTGCCATCCAGCCGGAATGGTCCGGTTCCATATGATTAACCACCAAATAATCGATTTTTTGGGGGTCAACACCGATCTCGGCCAAACTGCGGTAAAGAGTTTCCGGCACCCCGTCCCAACCGATGACCCCGTCAATAATCGCCGTCTTTTCGCCCTGAACGATGTAGGAGTTGAGCGTTACCCCATTGGCAATCTCCCAAATTCCCTCAAATAGCATGTCCTCCACATTCATCGTCAGCAAATGGATTCCGTCGGCAATCTTCAACTTTTTCATCTCCACGCCTCCTCGCGTTAGTCGTTTCCCAGCGCCGTCTTCTATTCAGTTCTCTATCCGGCGATTTGAATTTCCTCTCCCCTAGCGAAAATTGCAATTAGGGTCAATCTTCATCCTTTCGCTTCCCCCGGCTTGTACCAGAGTGGAAGATCACACAAATAAAAAAAATGGCCTTTCCTTTATAATACCATAGGAAAAGCCATAAAGAACGCCCATATTAGTTGAGTCCATATAATGGTGTAAAAATGGTTTTCTGAAAAAATAGGAGAGCCATTAACAAATTCCTCAGTTAGAATAGAAGTTGGACAAAC
>NZ_JAAKDE010000016.1 GCF_013664685.1 Capillibacterium thermochitinicola | reverse complement strand
CACCTTCAATATCCCGTAAATGTTTGATATAATCGATTTGAGTCACTGTTAGCACTCCTTTAAATTGCCTCCTTACAATGATATGCTCAGAGGCTTATTTTCAGGATGCTATGCAGTGACTCCTCCTTTTTTACCGAACTATGGAATTTTAGACTGCCATTCTCGGTATTCTTATACTACCACAAACAAATGAGTATCTTTTTAATTCTGGTTTTAGCTATTCTTCTTATTGGTTGTGGCAAAAAATCGGAAAAAGACACTTCTAAACACACATCTTTAGAAGGAACATGGAAAGTAACAGAACGAATTTTTGCAGTCGATGGAGAAATCCATCAAGAACTTAAATACCCGTCAGAAACAGAGTTAGCGGGTATGAAGTTTGTGATACAGCCATACTATCACAAAGTTCCCGATTCAGAAGTGGATGGGTGGGACAGATAAGAGCTCTTTTTATATATACCCTGAGAGAACAGCAATTCCAACCATACCAAAAATTTCGCACCTCATCGAAACCCAGGAGGCATGAGGTGCTTTTTTATGCCTTAAGCTTATTCCTGACAATATTGAAATATCTTCGCGGTAGCTTCAAAGTGTATTCTTTTGAAGTTTAAGCATGAAATACATTTAAAATAACCCCTCTACTCCCCTCTTCTTCATACGAGCTGCCTATAATCGTATATGCAATAAATTATTACTTCTATTGGGGTAAGCGTAGGACTTGCCCAGTATAAATCATCGAAGTTTTCATGTTATTCAATTTCATAATCTCGGCAATCGGTTTTCGCGGGTCCGTATTGGGGTAATGACGGCTCGCGATTTCCCATAACGTGTCCCCCATTTCAACCGTGATCTCCCGGCCAAGAGCTTGTCCCTGACTTTTCGTCGCGCTATAATAGAAGGCCATCAATATAAAGCAAAGCATAAAGATAAAGAACACCAAATTGGCAAGGCCTTTGCGCGGATTCCACCGCCAGCGCCTTCTTAAACGAACATATCTTACGGTCCCCAACCTAACCTCGCCGGTTCTGGTTTCGGTCGTGTTCATGGTCATCACCCCACGTATGGCAAACAGATGTTCGTTTCGGTTACTATCATTTTAACACGAACATATGTTTGCGTCAAGTAGTCGAACAATTGTTTGCATTAAAAATTTGCCTATGGTATACTGGAAGCAGGGTTTGCTTATGGGATCATAAAATTATATACAAAAGTTTACCAGTGATGACTGATCTGGGAAATAAGGAGGTACCGGGATGGAAGATTTAACCCAACGGCAGCAAGAAATTCTCGACTATATTATTAAAGAAACGCAAATGAAGGGCTATCCCCCTTCAGTTCGTGAAATTGGCGAAGCGGTCGGTCTAAGTTCAAGCTCTTCGGTCCACGCCCATTTGGAAAAGCTCCAGCAGATGGGCTATATCAGACGGGACCCCACCAAGCCGCGGGCGATTGAAGTATTGAAACCAGCCCCGGAAACGGGCGAACTGTTTTATCCCGAGGTCATTCCGGTTCCGGTCGTCGGACGGGTGACGGCCGGTGAACCAATCTTAGCCGTAGAAAACATCGAAGAGTATTATCCACTACCGAAAGATTTCACTTCCTACCGGGAACTTTTCATATTAAGAGTCAAAGGAGACAGTATGATCAACGCCGGGATCTTCGATCGAGACCTGGTCGTGGTCAATAAGACGTCCACCGCCAATAATGGTGAGATTGTAGTAGCCTTACTTGATAACGGCGAAGCAACGGTTAAACGCTTTTTCAAGGAAGCGGGCCGGTTCCGGCTACAACCGGAGAATCCGGTTTATGAACCGATCTATACGGAGAACCTCTCGATCTTAGGTCGGGTGATTGGTTTAATTCGAAAATTTTAAATGATAAAATCCTTATCTGAGGATTAAAAAGGCACAGGTTCAAACCTGTTGTCAAAAGTCGTCCAATGCCCAAAAATCGTACTCCCCTTTTTAAATTAATCAACAAAAAAGCCTGTCCCCATTTGGAACAGGCTTTTTCTTTGGGAAAAAGCGGTGCAGCCTTTCCCGACGACAGGCAGTTTTTTATTAATTTACTTTCCGATGAATAATTGGGTGAACATATTCCCATAGGGGCCACCTACGGCAATCCCGACTCCAAAATGATTAAACCTGGAGTTGAGTATATTTGCCCGATGGCCCGGGCTGGCCATAAGACTGGCGTGGGCCGATTCAACCGAACCTGCACCCGCCAGGTTTTCGCCGGCGGTGTAATACTTGACGCCGGCATTTTTCATCATATCAAAAGGTGAACCGTACGTCGGTGACGTGTGGCCAAAATAATTCTTGTCGATCATATCTTGGCTTTTCATCCTTGCCAGCTGAACCAGGGTGTTGTCCACCTTTAACTCTTGCAAACCAGCCTTAATTCGTTCTTGGTTGACAAGCGATACCATCTTCTGCTCCATTGCGGTCAACCCTTTAGCCGGAGCTGGCGGGTTGGTTGGTGTCGGCTCCTTCGGAGTTGGGTTACTGGGAGCCGGATTTGTTGGAGCTGGGTTGCTTGGCTTCGGATTAGACGGAGCCGGAGTACTTGTTTTCGGAGGCACATAATAGCTTGATCCGTTGTTAGAGGGGCTGGTGTAATAATAGTACTGCGTGGAGTAGTTCGAATTGTACTTCGTTGAGTAGCTCCCCGTATTAACCTGATACGTACTTCCGCTACCAGAATAGGAACCACCAGTGGGTGGAGTATAAATGGGTGAACCATAGCTCACATAGTAAGTGACAGCTAACGATGGAAGTACTACCAATAAGCTTAGGGCAACGGCAAGAACAAAACTACTAACGAATCGGGCGCGAATCCGCATCGAATCTTCTCCCTTCAGACTGCCCTTTTCGTTGGTGCTGCAACGGTTGGTTCCATCTTCTCTCCAAACCGGTGGTTGTCCGCTTTCTCTCCTCCTTTACCATAAGTTAAACCTGGTACCGCAACCACTTCGGTGATGATTATTTTCTTGTTCCGAAGACCTATTCCTTTATGTAAAAAAAGGCAGCCCCGGTCACCCAGGACTGCCTGCACAGTCGCTAATTTTTAGCTTAAGTCTAAACGTTAAAACCTCATCTTATTTATCCAGAACGGTATCATCGAGGCTAATAATCCCCTCTTTAAGTGCAAAGAGGGCGATCTGCGTCCGGTTCTTAAGTCCCAATTTCTTTCTGATACTCGTTACATAGTTTTTCGCTGTTTTCTCGCTGATAAACAGAATCTTACCAATCTCTCGATTATCCATTCCTTGCGCCACCAAAGGCAGAATCTCCTGCTCTCTTGGGCTCAATTGTTCAAGGAGATTGGGTCGATGCGTACTCGGTAATTGGGCCATCTGCCCTTCCTCCTCTCCATTCCACCATAGAAAATGCTTACTAAGGACGATTTTCTTCTGGTACATGATATGAATGAAGAGGCAAGGAGGTGAAAAACCTTTAACCGGCCCGTAGATTACGACAGGCTGATGGCATCAAAGGGACACTTCTCCGCACAGACCCCGCATTTGATACAAACGTCCTGGTTGATGAAATATGGCTTCTTCCGCTCGCCACTGATGGCCTTCTCTGGACATTCCCGGGCGCAGATACCACAACCGCGGCAAACTTCACTATTGACCGAATAATGTAACAAGGCGCGGCACACTTTGGCCGGACATTTTTTGTCACGGATATGAGCCAAATACTCGTCGCGGAAATTCTGAATCGTACTGAGGACCGGATTGGGAGCCGATTGGCCTAATCCGCACAGGGCGGTAATCTTAATTGTCTTGGCCAATTCCTCAAGAAGCTCCAGATCCTTCTCTTCCCCTTTACCCTGGGTGATCCGGGTTAAAATCTCCAACATCCTTTTCGTCCCAATGCGGCAAGGCGTACATTTGCCACAAGATTCATCTTGGGTAAATTCCAGGAAGAAGCGGGCCACATCAACCATGCAGTTGTCTTCATCCATAACGATTAAACCGCCGGAACCCATCATTGAACCCGCCGCTACCAGGGATTCATAGTCGATTGGTTGATCCAGATGCTTTTCGGTGAGACAACCGCCGGATGGTCCACCGGTTTGTGCGGCTTTGAACCGCTTGTTGTTGGGAATTCCGCCACCCAGTTCGAAAATGATCTCCCGCAGCGTAACACCCATCGGTACTTCAACCAGACCCGTATTGTTGACCTTTCCGGCTAAGGCAAAAACCTTCGTTCCCGGGCTGTTTTTGGTCCCGATTTGCCGGAACCATTCGGCTCCATAGTTAATGATCGCGGGGATATTGGCGAAGGTTTCAACATTGTTGATTAAAGTGGGTTTGCCCCATAAGCCCTCTGAAGCCGGGAAGGGAGGTTTCGGACGGGGTTCGCCCCGTTTACCCTCAATCGAAGCCAAAAGGGCCGTTTCTTCACCACAGACAAAAGCACCCGCCCCGACGCGAATCTCCAAGTCAAAACTGAAGTCGGTACCGAGAATATTCTTCCCCAGCATCCCAAAGGCCCGTGCTTTTTCAATTGCGTTGGCGAGCCTTTGGACGGCCAAGGGGTACTCCGCCCGGACATAAACATAACCCTGGTTGGCGCCAATGGCATAGCCGGCAATCGCCATCGCCTCAATCACCGAATGGGGATCGCCCTCCAAAACACTGCGGTCCATAAACGCACCGGGGTCGCCTTCGTCCGCGTTACAGACCACGTATTTTACCTCACCGGGAGCATTTTTGGTAAACTCCCATTTCAATCCGGTGGGGAAACCAGCTCCTCCCCTCCCCCGCAAACCGGAGTCTTTAATCTCTTGAATAACCTGTTCGGGAGTATACTTGGTCAGGACCTTACCCAGGGCAAAATAACCGTCCCGGGCAATATATTCTTCAATCGCTTCCGGATTAATCATCCCCACGTTACGCAAAGCGATCCGTTTCTGCTTCCGGAAGAAATCAATCTCGTCGTAATATGGGATCTGTCCGCCACTGACCGGCCGTTCATAGAGGAGACGGGTAACAAATCTCCCTTTGATCAGGTGTTCTTCCACGATTTCCTTAACATCATCCGGGGTTACTTCCTTATAAAAAACCCCTTCTGGATAGACGACAATTACCGGTCCCAAATCGCAGGTTCCGATACACCCGGTTTCCACAACATGCACTTCATCTTCCAGGTTATGGGCCTTTATTTCCTCAGTAAACCTGTCCAGAACTGCTTTACAGCCCGATGAAATACAACCGGCTCCGCCGCAGACTAAAACATGAGCACGATACAGCTTCATTATTCCTTCCCTTCTTCCTTAATGTAGCTTGTTAATTTTAAAAAATATCAAATTCGAACAATTTCGGATAAGCCTTTTCTGATGTCCTCTTCTAAATAAGCCAAAACCGTCGGGTTCCAGATCGGAACATCTTCCAGTTGTTCTTTAACTTTCATCGTATCAAAGATATACTTGTTGTCATCCTTTTGGTAACAAAAGATAAAATCGACATTGGGGTTGCCCGCAATTAAAACGATCAGTGTTCCGGCCATATCGCCCAAGGGGGGGGCGATCCCAATGGTGCAGAAGAAAGCTGGCGGTCAATTTGGTTCCTTTTCCCGGTTGGGAAGAGATGGAAAATTCACCATTACAGCGTTTGGCCGCCGCCGCGAACAAGGACAGACCCAGCCCTACTTTGCGGGTGGTTCGCGTGGTATAAAAAGGGTCGACCACTTGCTGCACCTCGTGGGAAGTCATTCCTTTCCCGTTGTCTTCGATCTCGATGACCAAACGACCCTCCGCGACCAGTTCATTGAGGTGGAATTTGATTAAAGTTGCGCCTGCCCGCAAAGAATTTTGCGCCAGGTCTAAAAGGTATAAGGATAAATCTTTCATCGGTAATCACCGACTTTGATCCAAAAATCACAAGGAGGGGAAATAAAAAAGCCTGCTTATTCCGTTTCTTGGTATTGTTTGATAACCTCCGGGATCTTATCAGGAGTTAAACGGCCATAAACATTTTCACCTATCGTTAATACCGGGGCCAATCCGCAGGCACCCAGACAACGGGTCACCATCAAAGTAAAATCGCCGTTGGCAGTCGTCTCGCCAACTTTAACTTTCAGCTGTTCCTCAAGGGCTTCCACAATCTCGGCGGCCCCTTTCACATAACAGGCCGTCCCTAAGCAAACGCCAATCGTGTGCCGCCCCCGCGGTTGTTGGGAAAAGAAAGAATAAAAGGTTACTACGCCATATACTTCGCTCAAGGGGACCTTTAGACCTTCCGCCACTCTAATCTGTACTTCTTGCGGAAGGTAACCAAAGATCAACTGGGCTTTGTGAAGAACGGGAATTAATCCGCCGGGCTTTCCTTGGTATTGCGCAATAACCTCATCCAAATCACGGAATTGTTCTTCCGAAAAGCGCTGGCAACATGCTTCTGTCATTTTCAATTGCCTCCTCAGTAGATCTAACTCCTCGTTCAAGATTACCATCATTTTAACAATTATTCAATGTGTAACTTTGGATCAATCTATTTACATTATTGTTAAATTGCCACCACCTTCCTTTGTTCTTGCTGGTTCAGGGCAAGCAGGAACTCTTCCCAACACAAACCGCCCATCTCCAAAAGTGAAGGTTTTACACCAATTTGGTTTAAATAATGGGCATCGGAGGCGCGGATTAAGTTATGTCCAGGATACTCTTGACGCATCTTGGCCAACGGGGCACGGGGCGAAATTTCCAGGAAGGAAAAGGTCGGCTCGGCCGGAAGAAACCCAATCTGCGAAAGAATGCTGAAGGCTGGACGGTCGATATGGGCCGGGTAAATCACCCCGCCCAAACGACGTACTTGCACAACAGTTTCTTCCAAGGAAAGGGCAATCGAGTTCAGGAGGAGGATTTCCTCTTCGCCACAGGGTTTTCCGTGCTTATCCAGAATGATTTGCTGGCCGAAATAGGTTGTTTTATTTTTTAGCGGGGTCAAAAAAGCACGAACGGTCCTCCCCCACTCCATCGCCGCTTCCAACTCCGGAAACAAACAAACCAGATGGATCTCTTCTTTGGTCTGGACTTCCATGCCCGGGATCACCCACAGCCCCGGCGGGCAATTCCGCAGGAAAGCCGGGAGGTTCCGGGTGGAATTATGGTCCGTGATGGCCAGGACATCAACCCCTGCTTTTTTCGCCTGGGCAAAAACCAACTCCGGCACCATCTGCCGGTCGGCACACGGCGAAAGCGTGGTATGAAGGTGTAAATCGGCAGTGTAAGTCTTTAAATCGGTTTTCATTGCCAGTTTGTGTAGAGCCGTCCGGCTGTTTCAAAAGTGGGCAGTTTAGTAGTGAGCAAAACGGTTCCTTCGGTTTGGGCTTTGGCGATGGTCTCCGCCTCGGGCTCAGCTCCCGCCGTAAAAACGATGGCGGCTAAATTCAGTAGTAAAGCTACCGCCACAACATTGGCATGGGTTTGAATGGTCAGCCAGGCCTGTCCTTCCTGCGCATGGCCAATGACATCGCTCAATAAATCGGAAACATAGACACCGGTAATTGTGGTCTCCAATTTTTCATGACCGGTTATGACGTTGGCCTCAATTACCTTGACTAGCTCTTTTAGGGTCATTCTTTTCCTCCTTTTCGTTGGCCCAACCCATGGCGGGCGGCCGGATTTGGGCTAGAACCAATAGTCGCTGGGCTAATTTCTCCAAATGTTCGCGGAGGATGAAAATACAATCGGTCAAATGGGCGTTGCCCTGGACAATATCTTCGGCCAGCGAGCGGCAGGTGGGCGAACCGCAGGCTCCACAGTCGATCGCCGGAAGTTTGGTCAAGATGTTTTCCAGTTGGTTCAGTTTTTTGATGGCCTTTGATAAATCCCGGTCCAATCTTAATACGGAATTGTCGGCAATGACCTTATCGTGGGTGAAGAAATGTTCGTTTTCCTTTTTTAATTCCGCATACAACGTTTCAACCACGTCAGGTATGGCGTTGTTTCCATAGAGGGTTGCCAGTTTTCGAATCATCGCCCGGGCAACATAGGGGTTTTCCACCGTCAAGGCGCCCCCGACACAACCCTGCGGGCAAGCTAAAGCTTCAATATACTCAATATCATTTAGTTTGCCCAGTTCAATCTCTTCCAAGATCGCGGCTACATTCTGGATGCCATCGACAGCCAATGCATTTTCGACATTAACCCCAAAATTCTCCCCGCCAGCCCGAGCCCAGCCGATCCCCACTCCCGAGCTGCGGCGTTGAACCGGAGAAAGCACTTTCTCCACCAAGATATGGTTGAGCTCCCCAAAAAGAAGATTAATCGGTAACGCACCGTCCACTAGTGGCTGTCCATAGTTGTTTAGGTCGGTAATCTTCGCCGGGCAAGGTGTAATAAAAAAAACACCCACTTTTTCCCGGGGGATGTTTAGCTCTGGTAGTCTTTCCCGCAGAAAATATTTGGCCGCGGTGATATACGGTGGATCAACCGGAACCAAATTCGGAATTAAAGTAGGAAAACGGATTTGGACCAGCCGGGTAACCGCCGGGCACGAAGAAGAGATCACTGGGAATGGTCCCGCTGATTTCCGCCGGTTTTTAACATATTCCCGGATGGCACAGGTGGTTAGTTCGGCGGCAAATGCCACTTCGTAAACTTCGTCAAAGCCAAATTCGTAAAGGGCGGCGATGATCCTTCCGGGGTTCTCCGCTTTAAACTGGGCATATAAGCTCGGGGCCGGTAAGGCAACCCGGTAATCGTATTGCTTTAGGGTCTCCAGGTCTGTGGCGACCGCTTTTTTAGCATGGTTTTCGCAGATCCGGATACATTCCCCACAATCAATACACCGTTCCGTGAGAATGAATGCTTTTCCACTACGAACGCGAATCGCCTCGGTCGGACATTGTTTTATACAGTTGGTACAGCCTTTACATTTTTCTTCGTCCATCACGACGGAGTGGGAACGGAGTTCCACCAAACCACCTCCCGGGCAAAAAATGGTTATTAGTTTGCGGTTGGGTATTTAAACTTCATGACCACTATCGTACCGACATTAACTTTGCTGTCAATTTCAAGCTGGTCGGAGCATTTTTTCATGTTCGGCAGCCCCATACCCGCACCAAAACCCAAGGCGCGGGCCCGTTCCGAAGCAGTGGAAAAACCGGCCGTCATCGCTTGTTCAAGATCGGGAATTCCTTTCCCCCGGTCCTCGGCCTGTACGGTAATTCCTTCGGCATCCACCTGGAGAATAATCTTTCCGTAGTCGGCATGGATCACTATATTCATCTCCGCTTCATAGGTGGCAATGGCCACCCTTCTGACCAGGTTGGAATCAATGCCGAGCTTTTGCAAAGTTTGTTTTACCCTGCTGGCCGCTTCCCCTGCCGTCGTAAAATTATTACCTTCGACTGGGATCTCCAAGAGGACGCGGGGCTCTGTCAATTTTGTCACCCCCGGTAGCTAAACTTAGTCCACTGCAACCCTGTAATCCGGCATTGTATAAAATACCACAGGATTCGTAAAGCGGCAGCCTTGTAAGGAGGAGTGGAAGATTACGTTCGCCGGCCATCTTTATAACTTCATCACCCGGTTTTTTGCCACGGACAAAAACAATGCCGCAGAGATCAATCATTTCAGCGGCACGAATGATCTGGGGGTTAGTCAAGCCGGTAAGGAGAAGGGATCGCTCTTTGGTAAAAGACAAAACATCACTGATCAGATCAGAACCGCAGATCATTTTAACCTCAACCTGGTTCAACAGTTCTTCCCCGGTCAGAACAGTTGCGTTTAGTAGTTTTTGGATCTTAATCAGTTTCATCCAGCCAACTCCTTACGGCAATTTCACCACTGTCTTCAGGAAAAGAGCATACAAAAAAATACGACAATTCTTTTTTAAATCCTGCTCTCAAAAGAATTGCCGTTTTAAAAGGTTTAACGAACGGACCCCGACCGCCATTATCTATCCATGGTTATTTTTATTATTCTTATCCTTACTCCTATTCTTCTTTAATATAGGCGGCATAACCTTTACTCAAGAGTTCGTTCTGGAGATTGTTCGCGTTCTGCGGATTGGAAAATGCACCAACCTGAACATAACACGGCTGGCCTCTACTGACAAACACCGGATACCCTTCACTCTGTAACAGGCTGGCGACCTGAAGAGCTTCCTCCCGCAATTGGAAGGGGCCAACCTGAACTTTAAAGCTGACCGGTTTTTCCTCCAGGAAATATTCGTCTGTGTACAAGTAACTACTACTGGTGTCACTTGGTCTTTGCTGTTGCTGTTCAGGAAGTTTGATCGTCAACGGTTCCTGGTATGGTTCGTTTAAACCCTGAACCGGAGACAACGGGTCTTCGCTGACCCAGTCTTTAAATAAGGTCCCAAAGATTACCCCCAAAGATATGGCAAGAAACGCAAAGAAAACCAGACCGGCCACTTTAGTCAAGATCGAAGTAAAGGCCTTCAGTGACTTTTTCGTTTCCAAATTTAGCCCTCCCCCTGAATAATAGTTCTCTCCTTAAATGTTACGAGTTTCCCTGAAAAATATTCCTTAAATTTTTAGCTCATTTCTGTGGGAGGTTGTTTGGTCAAAGGGTAATACGGGAAATATCCGCTCCTAGGGCCGACAATTTTTCCTCGATCCGTTCATACCCACGGTCAATAAAATGAACCCCTTCAATGACGGTTTTTCCTTCCGCCGCCAATCCCGCCAACACCAGTGCTGCTCCCGCCCGCAGGTCCGGCGCGATCACCCCGGCACCGGTCAGGCGCTTTACGCCCTTCACCACCGCACTTCTTCCTTCCACGCGAATGTTGGCCCCCATCCGTACCAATTCATCGACATAACGGAAACGGGCGCCAAAAACATTCTCCGTAATAAGGCTGGTTCCTTCGGCCAGCGACATGACTGCGGTCATCTGGGGCTGTAAATCGGTGGGAAAGCCGGGGTAGGGCAAGACCGTAACGTCAACGGATTTTAACCTGCGGTCCGCGGTGACTTTCAAGGTATCACCGTCAATCTCAATCTGGACCCCGCTCTCCCTTAATTTGGAAGTCAATGCTTCGAAATGTTCGGGAATCACGTCAAGAAGGGTGATCTCCCCCCCTGTAATCGCGGCGGCCAAAATATAGGTTCCCGCTTCGATCCGGTCTGGTATCACGGTATAATCAACCGAGACCGGGCGCAGCGCCGGAACGCCTTCAATCCGGATCGTGTCCGTCCCCGCCCCCCTGATCCGGGCCCCTAAACGGTTATAAAAGTTTTGTTCCTCGATGATTTCCGGTTCTTTTGCTGCGTTCTTAATCACCGTCGTCCCTTCCGCCAGGATTGCGGCGGCCATTATATTTTCGGTCGCCCCGACACTGGGGAAATCAAGGTGAATATCGACGCCTTTTAGTCTTTTGGCTTCGGCATATACATAGCCGTGCTCTTCCACTACCTTGGCCCCTAAGGCTTGGAAACCTTTGAGGTGTAAATCAATGGGGCGCTGTCCGATCACGCAGCCACCCGGCTGGTAAAGTTTAACCCGGCCAATTTTCGTTAAAAGCGGACCCATCACCTGAACGGAGGCACGCATCTCTTTGACCAGTTCATCGCGGGCAACATGGTTCAAGTCTTTCGTTGGCTTGATCCGTAAAACGGCTTCATCCTCCCAAGTTATCTCCACACCTAAACTGCGCAAGACCTCAATCATGGTTAAAACATCCTGAATTAAGGGGACATTCCGGATAATACATTCGTTTTCAACCAAAAGCGAAGCCGCCATTAGTTTGAGGACCGCATTTTTGGCGCCACTGATCCGAACTTGGCCACGAAGCCGCTGTCCGCCGACTATATGTAACTGTTCCACCCGTGTCACCTCCATTCATGCCGAATCATCAATTACATATAAAGTTAAACTAAAGTGCGTTTGCGCTGTCGGGACGATTCTTGTCAACACCGTATTCTGACGTAGGTATTCTATGCAAAAGACATCATCTTAGTGACAACGGGCCAGGTTTGTCCCCCGTTTGCACTTACTTCCGCCAACAGCTACAAACTTTCCCGTGGATCACGGGAGATATTCAGTAAAATACCGACCGCCATCATAGTAATGCCCAAAGAAGAGCCGCCATAACTTAGAAAGGGAAGCGTAATCCCGGTCGCTGGAATCGTGGCGGTCACGACGGCAATATTGATTAAGGCCTGAATGACAAGCCAAGAGGTGATCCCTACCGCCAAGAGGCTCCCGTAATGATCCTTGGTTGCCAAGGCGATTTTATACCCACGCCACGCCAGACAAAGAAAGAGAACCAGCACCAGCATGGTCCCGAGGAGGCCCAATTCTTCACCGATAATGGAAAAAATATAATCGTTATGGGGTTCCGGCAAGTAAAAAAATTTCTGCCGGCTCCGCCCAAGCCCCAACCCGATGATCCCACCGGAACCTAAAGCCATCAAAGATTGGAGAATTTGCCAGCCCGAACCTTGGGGGTCCTGCATCGGGTCAATAAAGGTAAAAAGCCGCTGCAGACGGTAGGGTTCTTGGATGATTAAATAAACACCGACGGGTGCCACAAACAAGGCAACCAAAAAAAGATGGGAAATCCGTACGCCCGCGGCAAAAAGCATCGTCAAGAAGATGACAAAAATAACAATGGTGGTTCCCAAATCCGGTTCCATCATGACCAACCCACAGATTAAGCCAACATAGATCAGGGGAACAAGGATCCCCGTAGAAAAGCTCCGCACTTCTGCCCCGATCTCGGTCAAATAATGGGCCAAGACAAAGATAAGCGCCAGTTTGGCAAACTCTGAAGGTTGAAAGTTAAAGATTTTAAAGTCAAACCACCGCCGGGCTCCGTTGATTTCGTTGCCCAAAAAGAGGACCAACACCAGCAAGACAGGTGTCAAAACCGCAAACAAAACCGTAAAACGGCGAAACCGGTGGTAATCAAAGTTAATCATGAAGACCATGATGACCAGGGAGAGAAGGGTGAAAAACAGCTGTTTTTTACCGAAAGAAAAGGGATCGGCCCCACCGGTCGCGCTTAAGGCCCGCGGGAAACTTGCGCTGGTCACCATCACCACACCAAGGGTTAACAGGAACAAGACCACTAAAAAGATGAACAGATCCGGTTTTCCTGCTTTCATATCCTCACCCCACTCCCGCGTGTCGTGACCATAATTCGCCCTACTTATCCTATTTTATACCCGGCCAGGCCTAATAATGCCAATAAGATGCTGACAACCCAAAACCGCACCACTACTTTACTTTCGGCCAACCCGCCCAGCTCAAAATGGTGGTGCAGGGGGGCCATCCGTAAAATCCTTTTTCCTCGCATTCTGAAACTGAGGACTTGGAGAATGACCGAAAGATTCTCGGCCACAAAAACTCCCCCAATGATGGGCAGAAAAAGGGCCGTCCGGGACAGAATACCAATCGCGGCCAGCGCCCCACCGAGGGCCAAGGCCCCTGTGTCCCCCATAAAAACCTGGGCCGGTGGCGCATTAAACCAAATAAAACCGAGACAGGCACCGGCCAAAGCCGCAGCAAAGATTCCGAGGCTCATTTCTCCCTGGACCAGCGCCAAAATGCCCATGGCCAGTCCGGCAATTAAAGTGGTTCCACTCGCCAAGCCGTCCAGACCGTCGGTGAGATTTACCGCATTCGACATGGCAACCAGAGTAAAGACCACAAATAAAAAGGTCAGCACCGGATTGATGAAGGCCAGATGGGTATTGAAGTAGGGAATTTTTAAGGTCTCCATCGCCCCCGATTGCACCACATACAGACCAAAAAGGCCAGCAAAAAACACTTGCCCGAGCAGTTTATGACGGGCTTTTAAACCCAAAGACCGGTGAAAAACAATGATTAAAAGGTCATCAAGCAAACCTAAAGCCCCAAAGGCCAGGGTGATAAAGACCGTCCAAATGAGATTGTAGGACCAGTTGCCCCCAAGGCCTGCAATCGTTCCCGCGGTGATCCCAAACAGAATAAGAAGACCACCCATCGTCGGGGTGCCGCTTTTGCTCTGGTGGGTTTTGGGTCCATCGCTTCTGACCGTCTGACCGCACTTTAGTTTGGTTAATAGACGAATGACATAAGGTCCGAACAGAACAACAATGAAAAAGGCCGTGGTGCCGGCCAGAGCCAGACCGAACCAAGGAATTCTCATTCTTATTCCCCCCAATTATGGGCTATGACCTTTTCGACTAAAGTTTCCATGGCCATCCCCCGTGAACCTTTGAACAATACCGTATCTCCCGAGGTTAAATAAGTCTTTAGTTCCTCCCAAAGCTCATCTTTGGTGGTGAAATGACGGGCGTAAACGCCTTTTTGCGCGGCCCCTTCCGTGGTTGCGACGGACAAAGGACCATAGGCAAAAAGAGCCTTACAACCGTAGGCGGCGGTTAATTCCCCGATCTGATGGTGGGCTTCCCGGGCGAGGGGGCCCAGTTCCAGCATGTCTCCTAGAACGGCAATCTTGCGTCCGGGGTTTTTCATGTTGGACAAAACTTCCAAAGCGGCCCGAACCGATGGCGGGCTGGCATTGTACGTATCATCCAAAACGGTAATCCCACCGACTTCTATTTTCCGAAGCCGGTTTTCGACAGGGTTGACCCGTTGCAAACCGCGCACCACTTGGTCCCGGGTTAGGCCGAGCGATAGCCCGACGATAAGGGCGGCCAAAGCATTGGCGATATTATGACGGCCCAGTAAGGGCAGGGTAAATTCAAACTTACCCCAGCGGCCGTCCACCAGCACCACTTCCTGGTCGCCTTCGGTTGCGGACTCGACCAGGTAGAGTGCAGGCTCGGTTTCCCCATGGTCGTCCGGCCTTTTTAGACTATAAAAAAGAGTCTCCCCCGGGAATTTCCTTGCCATTGGGGTCACCAACGGGTCATCGCCATTGAGCACGGCCAATCCCGACGGGGGAAGGCCGGCAATCAATTCTCCTTTGGCAGCGGCAATGGCCTCCTGGGTTCCCAACAGCTCCAGGTGGGTCACGCCGATGTTGGTAACAACGCCGACCGTCGGTTGAGCCAGCCTGGTCAGATAGGCGATCTGGCCGGGGCCGCGCATCCCCATCTCCACCACGACCGCCTCGGTGGTCTCGTCGATCTGGAATAAAGTCTGCGGCAGTCCAATCTCGTTATTATAGTTTTTCTCCGTCTTCACCACGTGGTACCTTGCGCCCAAGACCGCCGCGCTCAACTCTTTAGTGGTGGTTTTGCCATTACTCCCGGTAATTCCGATTACCGGAATGGTATAGCGTTGGCGGTGATAACGGGCTAAATCTCCGTAGGCCAACAAAGTGTCGGGCACTTTGATTACCGCACCCGGCCAGGTGGCAGGAAGATCAAGCTCCCGCCCACAGACGATCGCGGCTGCCCCTTTTTCTGCCGCCGCCGCTGCAAAATCATGGCCATCAAAGTTGGGACCTTTCAACGCAAAAAAAACGTCCCCAGGGACCAGGCTGCGGCTGTCAATACTTACACCCGTAATTTGCGGATGGCTTCCTGCCGTTAAAAGCCGGCCGTTGGTTGCTTTGATTATCTCTTCCAGAGTAAACTTGGGCATCGTTGTCAAGCCTCTGCTTTCTCTTTCGCCGCCGCCAGGACGGCTTCTTTGTCGTCAAAATGGATTTTATAACTGCCAAAATCCTGATAGGTTTCGTGTCCTTTGCCGGCAATAACCACCATATCACCAGTTTCCGCCATCATGACTGCCTGACGAATGGCCTCCCCCCGGTCCAGGAGGACAGTAACGTTGCCGTCGGGTTTTTTCTCTAAAAAGCCGGCTTTAATCTGTTCCGCAATGGCGGCGGGGTCTTCCCAACGGGGATTATCGTTGGTAATAATTGTGTAGTCACTTAGTTCGGCGGCAATCCCGCCCATCAACGGTCTTTTCCCTTGGTCCCGGTTTCCGCCGCACCCGAAAACCGTGATCAACCGGTTTTTCACCAAGGCCCGGGCGGTCTGCAACAGATTTTTTAAACTGTCTGGGGTATGTGCATAATCAATAACCACGGTGTAATCACCGGGGGTAGGGACAAGCTCAAAACGTCCCGATACCCCTTCCAGCCGTGCGAGTCCACTCCGGATCACCTCGCCGTTCAGGCCAAGGGAAAGGCCGAGGCTACTGGCGGCTAACGCATTGTAGACATTAAAACGGCCAATTAAATTTAGGCGCAGGGGAAAACACCCCTCGGGGCTAACCAAGTCAAAGCTCGTCTCACGCATGGTCATTTTAATGTTTTCCGCCCGCACCCGGGCATCGCTGCTCAGACCATAGGTGATCACGTCGGCAGCGGTCGCCGCCGCGATCTGCGGACCGTAAGGATCATCCACATTGATGATGGCTTTTGCGGTCAAAGGAGACAAGTCCGCAATAAATTTCGTTTTTACCTTTAAATACTCTTCAAAGGTTTGATGAAAATCCAAATGGTCGCGGGTAATATTGGTAAAAACACCGCGGTAAAATTCTAAACCGGCAATCCGCCCCAAAGCAATGGCGTGGGAGGAGACTTCCATCACCACATACTCGGTTTGACCTTTCACCATTTCCGCAAAGAGCCGGTGGAGTTCTAAGGAGGCGGGCGTGGTGTTCACGGAGGGGAGTTTTTCCCCGTTGACCAAGTAATAATTGGTCCCGATTAAGCCCACCTTAAAACCGGCCGCTTGGAGAATGGAAGCGATCATAAAGGCGGTCGTGGTTTTCCCTTTGGTTCCAGTAATCCCGATTAGTTTTAGTTTCGCGGCCGGATCCCCATAAAAATTCTTCCCGACTATTGTTTGCGCGCTTTGGGTGTCTTCCACCTGAACCACGCATACGCCAGCCGCCACGGACACCGGCTCTTCCACCATGACGGCGCTGGCCCCTTTCGCCACCGCTTCGTCGATAAAATGATGCCCGTCATGGCGGGATCCCCTTAGGGCAATAAACAAAGCACCGGGGGTTACTGCTTGCGAATTGGTAACAACCGAGGAAATTTCGACCTCCGGATCACCACTGAATTGACGGATGGCAATCCCATTCAAAATTGTTTTTAACTTCATCTTTAACACCTTCAACTGATAAAATTAGATATTTCTCCGCCCATTGCTATTCTTGACAATTTTTAGCATTTTATTCCACTAATGGTTCCGGCTTGCATCGGGAGCAATAAAGTAAACCGTAACGGTCGCTCCGGCCGAAAGCCGCGTTCCAGGGGCCGGGACCTGTTGATAGGCGATCCCCGACCCATTAACCGCAATTTTTAACCCCAGATCCGTTAGGGCTTTGGTTGCTTCCTGTGGGGTAAGTCCGGTTAGGTTTGGTACCAAAACCGTGGTGTGTTCTCTGCGGTACCTTGATTCTTCATCGTAATAGAGCAAGATGGTTGTGCGCGGTTCAACCGCGACACCGGCCTTCGGATTCTGGTCAATGACATATTCGCCCACGCCGAGTTCCCGGTGGGTCAGTCCCATCTGTTTCAAGATCTGAATCGCTTCCCCCTTGGGCAAGTGGATCACGTTCGGAACGACCACCGCGTTGTCTTCGCGTTTTTGTTGCCGATCTTCCAACTCCCGGCTGGGTTCAACCCCTAGATACCGGAGAACATCCCCGACGATCGAGGAGAAAAACGGAGCGGCGATGACCCCACCGTATTTAACCGGTCCTTGCGGCTCGTCTAAGATAATGATCCCGACTACTTTCGGGTTCTCCACCGGGGCAAACCCAATAAATGACGCAATCCGTTCTTGCCCGTATCCGCCTTTGTCCGGCTTTTGCGCCGTTCCGGTTTTCCCTGCCACCCGGTATCCGGCAATCCGGGCCCGGTTCCCGGAACCGTTTTCTACCACCGAAGTCAAGATGGACGCCAGCTCGCGGGCAGTTTGTTCCGAAATGACCTGCCGGACTACTTTGACGTCAAAGCTTTTTAAAATTTCCTTCCCGTCGGGGGTGCGGATCTCCTTCACCAAGCGGGGCTCCAGAAGTTTGCCGCCGTTGGCGATGGCACTAAGCGCGCAAAGCAACTGTAGAGGAGTGATCGAAATCCCTTGCCCAAATCCGATCGTCGCCAGCTCAACGTTTTTGATGCGCGAAAGCGGAGGAATGATGCCCCGCGCTTCCCCGGGAAAGTCCACCCCGGTTTGCTGGCCAAAACCAAAGGCCTGAATATATTGGAAAAACTTCTGCGGCCCCAAACGGAGGGCGAGCGAAGCAAAGACCGGATTGCAAGAATTCTCGACCGCTTCGACAAAGGTTTGACTGCCGTGTCCTCCCGCCCGCCAGCATTTAAGCCGCCGGTCTTCCACAATAATAAAACCCGGATCGAAAAACTGGGAATCCCGCCGGACGATGCCTTCTTCCAGGGCCGCCGCCGCCGTGATAATCTTAAACGTCGAACCCGGTTCATACTGATCCGAAAGGACCCAGTTTCGCCGGTTCGCCGCCGGATACTGGGCGTAGTTATTGGGATCGAAAGAAGGGTAATTGGCGAGGGCAAGGATTTCACCGGTCATGGGGTCCATAAGGATGACTGCCCCTTTTTTGGCCCCATTCGCTAAAACCGCCTTTTCCAACTCGCGTTCGGCAATGTACTGGATCACCTGGTCAATGGTCAAAACGATCGACGCTCCGTTCTGGGCGTCGATAAAACGTCGTTCACCCAAAGGGATGTGATTCCCTTTGGAATCATACTCGGCCTGTTCACGGCCGGGAATCCCACAGAGATATTGGTCGTAGTATTTTTCAATACCTTCCAACCCCTGGTTGTCGATCCCGGAGATCCCCAGTACATGGGCGGCCAAGCTCCCCTGGAGATAAAACCGTTGCGCTTTTTGGGCTACCTCCACGCCCGGCAGGCGGGCTTCTTTAATCTTTTGCACTTCTTCCGGTAAAGGTCTTAATTTCAGCCACACAAACGATGTTTTTTTCGTCAGCTTACTATAGACTTCCTTTTCCGCGAGGTTTAATTTTTCGGCAATAATTTTCGCCGTGCCCTGCGGATCTTTAATCTGGTAAGGAATTGCGTAAACGGCTTCCGTATCGAAACTAAAGGCCAAGGTATTCATATTCCGGTCGAAGATTGTACCACGCATCGGTTCGACCCGAATGTCCCTCAGCCTTTGGTCTTCTGCCATGTGCTGATAGTAACTGGCTTTAATCCCCTGAATATAAAAAAGACGACCTGTCAGGATTCCAATAACGCCAAAAATACCTAATAGAAGTAAGGTCGTTCTTTTTCTGATCACTAATGGATTTAACCCGGGCACCAGGATACCTCCCCTAACTTCTCACTCCGCAAATACTCCTTCGGCCAAGGTCCGTCCCATCCCAGACACCCAATCATAGATCTTTGCCGTGATCGTTTTTTGCGGAAGTGGAGTGGCCGGATCAATGCTTAAAATGTTCGGCGGGAGAACAAGATTCGGCGACAGCTGGACCTGGGCATTCTGCTCCCTCTGGCCCGCCTCTTCCCGTCCCCGCGTTAACCGTGCAATTTGTTGTTGGGAAAGGTGACCGGCCAGTTCATACTGGAGCCAACCGATCTTCTGGTCCACCGTCTGTATTTCCGCCTGGACTTCTTTTAAGTGATACTGAGTCTGGGCCACAAGGGCTTGAATTGAGGCGTTCGCCATCGTTAAAACAACAAACAACCCACCCACCCGCAGAACATTCCGGACTTGATCCATATTGATGATAACTTTCTTAACCTTCTTGGTGCGCACCTTAGGGGGATCGGGTGTTAACCTGCTCGCACCGGCCCTGATCATTATTATGCTCTCCTTTCCTAACCTAGACCAGTTTATAGGCGGCCCGAAGTTTGGCGCTCCTGCTGCGGGGGTTCTTTTGACACTCTTCTGCGGTGGGAACCACGGGCTGCGGGGTTAAGATCTTTAAATCCGGTTTTCCTTTACACTGGCAAACAGGGAGCCCGGGAGGGCAGTGACACGCCTTGGCTCTCTGGCGAAATGTCCTTTTCACGATCCGATCTTCCAAGGAATGGAAACTAATCACCACAATGCGACCGCCCGGTTTAAGAGCCGCAATTCCGGCCTCGAGACCTTCCGCGAGGGCTTCAAGCTCCTGGTTGACGGCGATCCGAATTGCTTGAAAGGTACGACGGGCAGGATGGGGACCGGTCCGCCGCGCCCCGGCTGGAATTGCTGCTTTAATCACCTCAACCAACTGGTCAGTGGTGGTCAGGGGCGCTTTTTTGCGCGCTTCCACAATAAACTGGGCAATCCGGCTGGCCCACCGCTCTTCCCCGTACTCACGGAGTATCCGCGTCAATTCTGCTTGGGAATACGTATTGACCAGGTCCGCTGCGGAAAATGTTTGCTCCGGATTCATCCGCATATCCAAAGCAGCCTCTTGTTGATAAGAAAAACCCCTTTCCCCCCAATCAAGTTGGAGGGAAGAGACACCGAGATCAAGCAGCAGGCCATCGATGCCTTGCGGCGACGATTGCCGTATAATTGACCCGAGATTACGGAAATTATCATGGAACAGGAGCAATTTTCCCGTGAAAGAAGCCAGGTTTTCACGGGCAAGCGCCAAAGCCGACCCGTCTTGATCAATTCCGATCAGGAACCCTTCTGTCCCCAGCCGGGCGGCAATTAGTTTGCTATGCCCACCTAAACCGATCGTTCCATCAACGATCACTTCTCCCGGTTTGGGGTCCAGGTACTGGATAACCTCCGCCGGCATCACCGGTTGGTGCCTGACTTCTGCCATATGTAACCTTCCTATTTCCCTTAGATTCCAATCCCAACAATCTTTTCGGCCAACGTTTCATAGGATTCTTCCGCCTGCGCCGCATATGCCTCCCAGACCTCACGCGCCCAAATTTCAATACGGGTGGAAACACCAAGAATATAAAGGTCCTTGTCAATCTGGGCGTAGGCGCGGAGATGGGGCGGAATGGAAATCCGCCACTGCTTGTCCGGTTCACATTCAACGGCGCCCGAGAAGAACATCCGGACAAAGGCACGGGCATCGGCCTGTGTTGTCGGTAAAGACCGCATTCTTTCTTCTATGGTTTCCCACTCGGAGAGGGGATAAACAAAGAGCGAACGGTCAAGTCCACGGGTGAGAATAAACTTCTCCCCCAACCCTTCCCTTAGTTTGGCGGGGATGATGAGGCGTCCCTTATCATCTAAGGAATGTTGGTATTCCCCCATAAACAAAACCGTTCCACCCTCTTCTCCATTTCACTCCACTTCGCTCCACTTTGTCTCTCCACTATCCATCATGCCCCAATTTACTGGATTTGTCAAGTATTTTTAATAAAAAAAGGAAAAACTCTTTTCCCGTCACCAAAGAAAAAAAGCCCCGTTTTAGAGGCCTTTTCTGTTACCGAGAAAGATCATTCCGTCGAGCAGTAACAGTCCGACTAAGAGGATTACATCCAGGGCGTTGGGAAAGATCAAACACTTGAGAAAGGAAACCAGGGTAATACCCAAAAGAAGCAGCCGTTCGTAACGTTTAAGGTGGAACCAAGGGGCTATTCTCATTCCTCCTCTCTGTTGCCTGAAGGTAGTTTTTTTAAATAGTATATGTGCGGATGTAATTCATTTGTGAATAAAGTAAAAAAACCGAGAAGTTCCTCTCGGTTCTCGTTTAGTTCCGTTCCTGCTCGAGGAGGAGGGCTTTCCGGGAGAGATTGATCCGGCCCAACTTGTCGATCTCAGTAACTTTGACCAAGATCTCATCGCCCACCTGGACGACATCCTCCACCTTGGCCACCCGTTCCTTCGCCAGTTGGGAAATATGGACCAAACCTTCTTTCCCCGGCAGGATCTCGACAAAGGCGCCAAAGTTCATCAAACGGACGACTTTCCCCAGATAGGTCTTTCCGACTTCCACATCGCTGGTCAACCGGTCAATAATGGCTTTCGCTTTTTCCCCGGCTGCGCTGTCCACCGAAGTGATAAAGACGCGGCCGTCGTCTTCAATGTCAATATCGACACCGGTTTCTTCAATGATTTTACGGATTGTTTTACCGCCGGGTCCAATCACATCACGGATCTTATCGGGATCAATTTCGAAAGTAATCATCCGTGGCGCATAGGGCGACAGGTCGGGCCTGGGTTTTTCGATGACTGCCAACATTTTGTCGAGGATAAAGAGCCTTCCTTTTCTGGCCTGCTCCAATGCCTGTTGCAGAATTTCCCGGGTAATACCGGCAATCTTGATGTCCATCTGGATGGCGGTCACGCCGTCTTTTGTCCCGGCCACTTTAAAGTCCATATCGCCCAAATGGTCTTCCAACCCTTGAATGTCCGTGAGGATCCGGATTTGGTCCTGGTATTTAACCAAGCCCATGGCCACTCCGGCAACGGGTTTCTTGATCGGCACCCCGGCATCCATCAGCGCAAGCGTACTCCCGCAGACACTGGCCTGGGAAGTTGAACCGTTTGATTCGACTACTTCCGAAACAACCCGGATCGTATAGGGAAACTCTTCTTCCGAAGGGATCATCGGGGCCAACGCCCGTTCGGCCAATGCACCGTGACCAATCTCGCGGCGTCCGGGACCCCGGACCGGTTTTACTTCGCCAACACTAAAGGGTGGGAAGTTGTAGTGGTGTATGTAGCGCTTGGTCTCTTCATCATCCAAACCATCCAGGATCTGCTCTTCGCTGATCCGCCCCAAGGTAACTACGGAGAGAACCTGGGTTTGTCCACGGGTAAAGAGGCCGGAACCATGCGTCCGGGGGAGGATTCCTACTTCACAAGTGATGGGCCGAATTTCATCCAAGGCCCGTCCATCCACCCGAACCCCTTCCTCCACGATCATCCGGCGCACTTCTTCTTTGACCAAAGAATCGAAGACTTCACTGATCATGCTGGCTTTTTCGGCGTAGGCTTCTTCCCCTAATTCCACCGCAAAATGCTGATGGACTTCTTCTTTCAACTGGTCGACCTGCGCCTCTCTTTTTTGTTTGTCCCCGGTCCGCAAAGCTTCCGATATCTTGGTCGCGCAGTAGTCTTTTACCGCAGTATACAGTTCCGGATCCGGTTCTTCAACCACTACTTCCATCGGCGGTTTGCCAATTTCCGCTTTGATCTGTTCCTGGAAGGCGACGAGCTTTTTGACCTCTTCATGACCAAAAAGAATGGCTTCCAGGATGTCTTCCTCCGGTACCTCGTTCGCGCCGGCTTCCACCATCATAATCGCGTCTTTCGTCCCGGCAACGATGAGGTCCATATCACTCTTCGCGGCTTGCTCCGCTGTGGGGTTGATGACTAGTTTGCCGTCCACCCGTCCAACGTGTAAACCGGCAATCGGACCTTGGAAAGGAATCTCCGAGATAGAAAGGGCGATGGAAGCACCGATCATCGCTGTGGTATCAGCCGGATTATCCGGATCAACCGACAAGACAGTCGCGACCACCTGGACGTCATTGCGGAAACCCTTCGGGAATAAAGGTCGAATCGGCCGGTCGATCGTCCGGGCGGCCAAGATGGCGTTTTCCGTCGGCCGTCCTTCCCGCCGGAGAAAACTGCCGGGAATCTTCCCTACCGCATACAGTCTTTCTTCATAGTCTACCAGCAACGGGAAAAAATCGATCCCCTCTCGGGGTTCGGGGGAAACCACGGCCGTAACCAAAACAACCGTGTCCCCATACCTGACCAGAGCGGCACCATTGGCCTGCCTTGCCATTTTGTCAATTTCAACAGTCAAAGGTCGACCGGCCAGGTCAGTTTGGTATTTCTTCAATAAATAATCCTCCTTTCTACCCTTCTCCAAAGTATGCCTTCGGAAACTGGGTAAACTATTTTTATTATTACCAAATACAGAAAGAAAAGCGGGGAGCCCCCCGCTTCCTTTTCTCTATTTGCGCAACCCAAGGCGTTCAACGATCGAACGGTACCGTTGGATGTCGGTCTTGTACAGGTAGTTCAACAGGCCTCTGCGCTGACCGACCATCTTTAATAAACCACGCCGCGAGTGGTGATCCTTCTTGTGGACCTTTAAGTGCTCGGTAAGGTAGTTTATTCTTTCCGTCAGAATCGCAATTTGCACTTCAGGAGAACCGGTATCGTCTTCATGCAGACGATACTTGGCAATGATTTCCGCCTTTTTCTCCGCCGTCAGCACTTGTTTCACCTCCTTAATCGCTTAGCCCACCAATCCGAGAATCCCGCCGGAGGAAACGGTAATCCCAGAAAGGGGTGGCCTTTAACAATTTGGCGAGAAAACTCCAAAACAAATTTTATCACAGTTCGGATGCTGTGTAAATCATTATTATTCAACTCCGCGGTAAAAATGGCCGCGCGTCAGTTCCTGACCGAGAAGCGACTCTAAAGTGGCGTGGTCGGCTTCCCCTCCTCCGCCTGCTAAACCCCGCTGAAAGAGGTGGATCACCCTGGCCGCCACCTCCGGATCCTGGTGGCGGAGCTCCAAGCGTAGGCTAAGGCGTTTCTCTTTCAAAGATTCCAGTTCGCGCAGCAACGAAAGATACCTGCTGTTCAGTAAATGCATCCGGCAAAACTCATCCACCATGACCGGAAAATCTATCTCTTTCCGGTCACGGAGAAAATACCGCTGCTGTCTACAGGGACGTGAACAGTTCCGGGGCTTACTGCCCCCCACCCAGGCCCCGATGGGACAGAACTGGGAGATCATCAATTCCAATGCGCCAAAGACCAAAAGCTCCACTTCAACTTCGCTGAGTAGGGGGGAATCGACCAGGGCGAAGACTTCCCCTTTGTTCAATTCCGGAGACAGGGTCAGCCCCGCAATGCCCTGTTTCTGCAGTAGCTTAAGGGTGAAAGGATTGAAAAAGTGAAAAGAATAATTGGCATAAATCGGTAAGTCAGAATAATCGCGGACCATTTGGATGCTCCCCAGATGGGAAAGGAGAAAGCCGTCGGGTTGCAGCTCATTGCTGATCCGGATGTAACTGGCAATGGCTTTCTTCTCCCGTTCTCTGGTAATCCGGGGCAGGGCAATGATGGCTTTTGCTTTGGCCTGCCGGGCAAGTTCAATCGCCGCAGCCAAATGCTCCTTTGTCCAACGAAATCCGGGGGTGAAACTTTCGCCCCCGAAGATTACCTTTGGTATGCCGGCCGCCAACGCCACCTTCAAGAGGTCAAGATTGCCCGCAAAAACAGTCAAGAAAGAGGGACCGGAACGTTTTTTGAGGGTAGCGGCCTCCATGACCTCTTCTTTTACTTGGCGCAGGTCAACTAGGGGCCGACGGTAGGGGGTTAAAATCTTCTCGCTTAAGCGGGCCACCGCTTCCCGGCGGACCTGATTAAGCTGGCTGAAGGGCAGGATTGGGTTCCCCTCAATCAAGCTCGTGAAACTGGCGGCGCGGAAGGGAGTCTCCCCTAGCCTGGTCAGATGGTGATGAAGGATCTCTTCAGTTAAGGGGTGCTTGGTTGCCGCTTGTGCTTGATCGGCCGAAGTAACCACCACCTTCTCCCCCAAACCTTCCATCGTAAACACCAGGTTTTTTCCGGGCGCCACTTTAACTTGAAGGTGACATGGGAGTTTTGACCCGGAATAATCAGGACGCAGCATTTCCTGGATTTTTTTCTGCAACGACACGGAGGAAGTAAGAAAAACCCGGTCGCCCGGTTTCACTTCCTGCGGCAGAGCAAACCATGCTTCTTCCCCGGCCCGGGCTACGTCCACACGGTTTCCGTTCACGGTCAGATTCTCAACGATCGTGCCCACCCGGCCGCCCACTTTCACCCAGACTTCCACCCCGTCGCCCGCGCATAAATCTTCCTCCAGTTTAACCAGGCATCTTTTTCTTTTCTGGTCATATTGCTTTACCCGGCCGATAAAGCGCCCCCGGTTGTTCGGCCGCTCGGGACTGGCCAAAGCAGGGCCAAGGTCCCCCAAGAAATAACCGGAGGATAAATCCCGGTTGAAAACAGTGGTTAAGGCGTTTAGCTCTTCCCGTAGCACCCGGAACTGCTCCGGCGCTTCACGATAACGGTCCAAGGCCTTCCGGTAGCAATTCACGACCGTGCCCACGTATTCGGGGCCTTTCATCCGGCCTTCAATCTTTAGAGAGCTGACCCCGGCAACAATTAACTGGGGAATAGCGGTAATGAGCGAGAGATCTTTCGGGGAAAGCAAGTGTTTTTCCTTTTCCGAGACGGGGACCGCTCTACCGCGGCCGGTGGTCTGGTATAAAGTATAGGTCAGACGGCAGGGTTGGGCACACCGCCCCCGGTTTCCGCTCCGCCCGCCCACCAGACTACTGAAGAGGCAAGCACCGGAATAGGCCACACAAAGCGCGCCGTGGACGAAAACCTCAATTTCAACTTGACTTTCTTCATGGATCGCTTTAATCTCTTCCCAGCTCAGTTCGCGGGCGAGAATAACCCGTTCCACGCCTAGGCTTTTCAGCAGCCGTACTCCCGCTCCGTCATGCACCGTCATCTGCGTACTGGCATGAACCGGCAGTTGCGGCCAGTAAGTGCGGATCAGATAAAGCGCCCCCAAGTCCTGAAGGATAACCGCATCTGCACCGATGGCGGATAAAAAATTAATGTAATCTAAGAGGTCATCGATCTCTTCCTGTTTAATCAGAGTGTTAACGGTTATGTACAGCTTTCGCCCGCGCAGATGAAGATAGTCGGCGGCTTTTGCCAGTTCATCCCGGTCAAAGTTGGTGGCATACTGGCGGGCGCTAAAGAGTTTCCCGCCAACGTAAACCGCATCGGCCCCGGCGGCAACGGCAACCTTTAAGGTTTCCCAGTCCCCAGCGGGGGCGAGCAACTCGGGAAGCTTAGATTTGCTGTTTACCATCGTTATCTCACTTTATTTTCTGAATAATCATGTCGTAAAGGCGACTTCAACATAAACACCAAAAATCCTCTTGTTTACCCGTGTCAACATGTTAAAAGGAGCTGACATTACTTTGCCCGCATACTGGACAGATGGTTCCCGGGTAAACCGGAGGTTCCGTATGCCAAATTTCACATTTCGTGCCCTGGGGGAAGGTCCGGGCGTCCCAGGGGCAACGGCCGTAAAAAAGATGGAAACCCTCGAAAGTTTGGCACCCGTCACTTTTCCGTCCGCAAAGGCTGCATTCGAAGAGGGGAAAATAAAAAAGGCCTTGCTTGGCCGGTCCCAAATAACGAACCTCACCGCCGCAGGCAATACAGGTGCTTCCGTCTAAATCTTCGTATTCGACTCTTCTAAACTGTAACCCCTCAGGGGTTAAATAGAGCCGCGGGACGTCAGCCGGCAATGCCCGCTCCTGGAGAAAATAAAAGGTGGGGGCTAGTTTTAAAACATCCCGGGCCAGTGTTGAGTCGAGTAAAGGGGTTTGGATAAAATCCCATGGCATGGAGGAAAGCAGCAGTAAAACCAGGACCCAGACGATCAGAACTTTAAGGGCACCGAAAAGGGCCCCCAAAATCCCGTCGAGCGTCGAGATGGCCGAGTTGTCGGTAATTTTTTTCCATTTTTTACCGCTAAGACCCACCACCGCACTGATCCCGATCACAATTAAAATAAAACCAAGGATACCGGCGAGGTTGTCCGAGATGCGGAGCCATTCCGCTAAAACAAGACCAAGCTTTTTATAAAAATAAAAAGCGGCGACCACGGCAGCCACGGAACCAAGGAGCCCTAAAAATTGTTGCACAAAACCGTGACGAAACCCCCGGTAGGTAAAGATAAGGAGCGAAATAATGATTGCCCAGTCCAAAAAGGCGAGATCAAGGTTCATGCTAAATTCCTCCGGTTGGTGTAAACCGATTTGTCCGCTTTTAGTAATTTTTCCATTTTTATAGGGTCTATACGACCTTGCAACCTCTATTTGGCGGCTTGAATCAATTTTTCCATTTTTTCATGGGTGATCCGAAGCTTCTCCAGTTGGTCCGTGAGCTGTAAGGCAACCAGAATCGCCAATTGGGTTTTCGACAGTTTGGCGTCACCGTGGGCTTTCTGTACTTCCTCAATTTTGGTTTCAATGGTTTTAACCAAGTGGTTAATATACTCGGGTGACTCGGGTCCGACCACGTTATATTCATCACCCATGATTTTTATGGTTACACGGTTGAGGGGCTTCTGTTGGACCCCGCGTGTTAACATCACAACACCACCCAAGCATCGTGTTTCTAAGTATAATTTGACAATAAAAAAGAAAACTCCTTCTTTTCCAAAGGAGACTGGTGACAAAGGAAAAACGGTGTGCTGTATACAGTAAGAAAGACGCCTCCTTTCCTGGAAGGTTGCCTCATAACCCAAGAGACAAGAAAAACTTTTTGCGCCGGGCCTTACCTACTTTAAACAGGCAACCGACCAATTCATCGCCCTTGTACAGAAAGGAAAACTTCCCATGAAGCTGCTTAATGCGCTTTTTAATCTGCTGCAGTGTTTGGTCATCCTCCAACGGGCCGCCCTCCGCCCTCGGCTCCAGATTTTCCGGCTTGACCTCCAATTCTCTCAAAATCATGAAGGAATAATACTGCCTGTCCTCGTCAACTTCGATGTTGAGATAATGCTGGTCGCGGTTACTCCTTTCTTCGTAGGCCACAACACACTGGAGTAGGTCCTTGAAGAGATCGTAAACTTTAACCGGATCCTTCAGCTCGCTTAAGGTTGTCTTTGTGTTGTTGGTAATGATTATCCCCTTTTCTCTGGCTTTAATCTGCTCCGCCACCAACAATGAGGTGAAAATCAGGTTTTCTTCACTAAAAGTCTCCACCAAGGACATCTCCGCGTGAATATCGTCGATATAGTCGACGATCTCCCTGGTTTTTCCCCTCTCCGCCAGGGCTCTAATCACCTGAAAAAAGTTGCGGTATTCGCGTTGTTTGGAAAGGATCGTTTTCAGCAAATAGGTGCTGTGGTCTTCTTCGCTTTTTTTCTGCTGTTTTTTGATTTCCAATCTGATCCGAAAAATGATAAAAAGTGTAAAACCCACCAGTATTGCTTCGGTTATCAGTAATTCTCTTAGAATATTATAAGAAGACTGAGAAAGTAAATACAAAATTATCATGCACAAAACATACACGACAAGTAATAGGTAAATATATAAATTTATGGTTAGATCCAAACAATACGTTTTTAATCTCCTTAATTTCGATGAGATACTTGTCCGGGAAAAGAGCATAATAAAAAAAGGCAGCATAACCTCGATCAAGCTCCCAATGATAATTCCGGTTGGCTCCAACATAAGTTTCCTAAATTTATCACTGATCAGTAAAGGTTGCCCGAACAATAAAAAACTAAAGACAACTGTTAACAGAGATAATATTGCTGCATAGAGGGCTTTTATTATTTTAGTGCCAGTTATTCTCTTTAATATAAAGAACGATAAAAGTAATGTGGTAAAAAAAAACATGAAATCAGGAATGATTAACCTGCCAAACAAGCTATAGATCGTACCCGCAATAGCCCAAGGAAAAACAAGATTTATATTTTTTTTGTGAAATTTAAGGATAAATAACCCGAATTTAAGATTTATTGTCCAGTTTACTAAAAAAACGCAGACTGTCAAAAATAATGTTAAATATTGTTTCTCCAGAATAATTTGGTAATACATCTCCTTTGACAATTATTACACCTGCCTTTTGTCCGCATGCATATTGATAATTAATAACGGGAGCACGTATATATGTCTATGCACATAAATATACGTCCTCCCGTGGTACTTGTAATATTTCTACTACGTCGTTAAAAATACCTTGTTTGGACAATTAGCAAAACATTTTGCGGCTTTTTGCAACGTAGAATATCACTTTAGGTCACTTTTGAGGAATCTCTGGTTGATAGAAAAGTAAAAGACACGCCATGCTCATCGTGCATGTAGCCAGCACCGCCAAAACCGACAGGACGACCGACAAGATCCATTTTCTCATTCTCCTATCCTCCTTTCCCTATAAATTCGGTAAAACTATGAAACTTATTTACACCATGGTCAAAGAGACGGTCAAGCCCATCAATTACCTTTGCCATCGGAACGGTCAGGTTTAGAACTTGAAAAGCCGTTCCATAGAAAAGCTCATTGGTGACAGCCCCCTCCGGCCAGCACCAACAAATAAACGCAACCAGCAGGATCAGGACCCGCGAATTACGGGCCAATCCCCTCTTTTGCGGGGCGGTCAGGGGTTTTCCCTTTGCCTCCCGGGGTGCTTTTTTCCAGACAATATAAACCAGCAAGCCAAAGATCCCCCATTGTACCGCTTTTGGCATCTGGAGATAAGGGAAGGAAAGGGCTAGATAACTAAGGATGATGGTCATGACCGCCCCGACCAGCGCGCAGCGGAGTGGCGTTTTCAAGTGTAATCCGCCCATCACCGCCTTCAAGGCCGACATGACCAATGTCAGGAGAAGTGCTGTTTTTAAAACGCCAAAGATCAGTCCAAACAGTAAAATGCAAAGGAGCGAAAGGAAGGTCGAAAGGAGACTTTCCAGCATGTAACGGGCCAACGCAATTTTGTATTGGTCGGTTTCCCCGGTCTTCCGGGCAAGCGCTTGTGCCCATGAAGTCGCCAGATTCTTCAGGACCAAACCAACGCCCCCCTCCTTGTTCTCATTCCCAATATCGGACATTGTCCATCAATTATTTATCCCGAGAACAACCGGAAAATTACTTAATTTCCATGTTTTTACCTAAAATGACAGAACAAAAACACCCCCTGTTTTACCCAGGGGGTGTAACCAAAATACCTCCATTCTTAACTTCGTAGCTGGGCCCCAAAACGTTCAGCCGCCGCCGCGATGATCGCTTCCATAATCGTATTGACCTCGTCATCCTGTAAAGTGCGGTCGGGCGTCCGGAAAGTCAAGGAAAAGGCCATACTCCGGCAGCCGGCCGGGATTTTATCGCCTTGGTAGACATCAAAGAGGTTCACCGCTTCCAACTTGTCCCCGCCGATCTCCCGGAAGAGGTCGGTAACTGCTTGCGCGCTGAACTTTTCCGGCAGGACCAAAGCGAGATCCCGCAAGACCGGCGGGAACTTCGGAAGGGGTGCCACGCGGATGATCTCTTTATCCACCGCGGACCAGAGCAAATCCAAATTGAGCTCAAAGAGGATAACCGGAGTCGTCAGGTCGAACTCCTTTTTCACCGCGGGATGAATCTCGCCGACAAAGCCAACTGGGTGGCCGGCGACTTCAACCACTGCCGTGCGGCCCGGATGCATTGCCGGGTGTTCGCCCCGGCGAAAGCGGACGCCTTCAACCCGTAAATGGTCAAAAAGCGTTTCGAGCAAACCTTTCCCGTCGTAAAAATCGACTTCCCGGTCGTTTTGGTTCCACCCCGGTTCGTTAATCCGTCCACTGAGCCCACCGGCCAAATGCAAGGGTTCGTCGGGTAATTCTTCCGCCTTCTCCTTGGGGTGATAGACGTGGGCGATCTCAAAGACCTGGAGATCGTGGTGGTTACGGTTGGCGTTGTAGCTTAAACTCTCCAAGACTCCCGGGAGTAAAGTGGTGCGCAGCATGGAACCTTCTTCACTCAAGGGGATCATCATCTTAACTGTTTGGCGCAATTGATGCCCTTCCGGGATGTTCAAGCGGTCGAACATTTTCTCCCCGAGAAAACTATAGGTAATGATCTCGGTTAACCCGAGCCCTAAAAGAAGGTTCCTGACTTTGGCGGAAAACTCTTGTTCCGGCGTGAGCCGCCCAACGATCTGGGCCGCGGGATAGGTCGCCGGAATATTGTTGTAACCGTAGATCCGGGCAACTTCTTCCGCCAGATCCGCTTCGTTCTCAATATCCAACCGGTAAGAGGGCGGTACCAGATAGGTTTTCCCGGCAGCCTTGTCTTCCTCCGTTTGGAAATTCAACCGCTGGAAGATGGCCATGATCTCCTCTTTTTCCAGCCGGGTTCCGAGTAAGGCATTGATCCGCTCCGGACGGAACCAAATTTTCCGTGCCGCCGGGGGGCGGAAATTCAAGTCAATAGTTCCCTTCGCCACCTGGGCAATCTTTAGTTGTTGGACTAGGAAGGCAACGCGGTCCAAAGCCAGAGTTACGCTCTCCGGATCCAGGCCCTTTCCGAAACGGATGGCGGCTTCGGAACGGATCGCAAGCTCCTGGGCGGTTCGACGGATACTGACCGGCAAGAAATAGGCGGACTCCAAAAAGATGCTGTTGGTCGCCACGGTTACCTCGCTGTCAAACGCCCCCATTACACCGGCGATACACTGCGGCCGCTCAGCATCGGCAATCACCAGTTGGCCGGCTCTTAGTTTTCTTTCTTCGCCGTCCAGGGTTTGAATCAGCTCATTCTCTCGTGCCGCGCGGACCACAATCTTCCGGTCCTTCATCCGGTTAAGGTCAAAGGCATGGAGCGGTTGGTTAAACTCCAACATTACATAGTTGGTCAGATCCACCAGGTTGTTGATGGGACGCATCCCGGCCGCCAGAAGACGAGTCTTTAACCATAAGGGCGATTCCCCGACTTTGACATTGAGGAAGACCCGTCCTGCATAGCGGGGAGCCAGTTCGGGATTCAACACTTCAACGGTGACCAAATCATGGATGGATTGTTCCAGTTCATCTTGGACGGAAAATTGGGGCATTTTTACCTGTGACCCCGTCAGGGCCGCCACTTCCCGCGCGAAATTCAGCATGCCGTAACAATCAGCCCGGTTTGGGGTTAACTCCAAGACCAAAACATGGTCGTCCAATCCTAAAACAGCCGGTAAATCAGTATTTAAGTCGGTGTCGCGGGGTAAGACCATGATTTCTTCAGACTTTCGCGCCAGACCCAGCTCTTCTTCGGAGCAGAGCATCCCTTGGGAGACAACACCCTGAAATTCGACCGGCTGAATTGCTTTCCCGTCGGGGAGGATTGAGCCGGGCAGGGCAACCGGCACCTTATCCCCCACTTTCAGGTTGGTGGCGGCGGTGACGACGGTCACTTCGCCACCGGGCAAACGGATTCCGCAGACCAAGAGCTGCCCGGCGCGGGGGTGGGGCTGGAGGCTGGTAACCTGACCAATTTTGAGGCTGCGGTAGGCAGCGCCCAGATTGATTACCTCATCGACTTCTAGCCCGGCCATGGTTAAAAGCTCGGCCAATTCCTCTGGGCTTTGCTCCACCGGAACATATTCTTGTAACCATCTATATGAAACACGCAATCCTTATTCCCCCCTTAGCAAAATTGACTGAGAAAACGAAAGTCATTCTCATAAAAATGGCGGATGTCCGTAATCCCGTACCGTAGCATGGCGATGCGTTCAACTCCCATGCCAAAGGCAAAACCCGAATAGACTTCCGGATCATATTTGGCCATCGCCAGCACTTTGGGGTGAACCGAACCGGAGCCTAAAATCTCAATCCAGCCGGTATTCTTACAAATGCGACACCCCTTACCCTGGCAGACACAGGAGACATCCACTTCCGCACTGGGTTCGGTGAAGGGAAAGAAGCTTGGTCGTAACCGGACCTGCCGGTCTTCACCAAAGAATTTTTTGACAAAAACGGTTAAGACCCCTTTCAGATCGCCAAAGGTTATTCCCTTATCCACCAGCAGCCCTTCAATCTGGTGAAAAAGCGGTGAATGCGTCGCATCCAGAGCGTCGCGGCGGTAAACCCGGCCGGGGACAATAATCCGCACGGGCTCGGGATAGAGCTTCTCCATCGCCCGAATTTGCACAGGAGAAGTGTGGGTGCGTAAAAGGATATTATCGGTGATGTAAAGCGAATCATGCATCTCCCGTGCCGGGTGCTCCGGCGGTATGTTCAGGGCTTCAAAATTATAATAATCAAATTCCACTTCTGGACCTTCCGCCACCGAAAAACCCATCCCCAAAAAGGTCATGGTAATCTCTTCAATGATGATTTGCAGTGGATGGGGGTGGCCCCGGCGCGGCCGTCGACCCGGGAGTTCAACGTCGATCTTTTCCCGTTCAAATTTGGCTTCCGCTTCGCGCCGTTCCATCTCCGCTTGGCGGATTTTCAGCTCGGTCTCCAGCCTTTCACGGAGCTCATTAATGGCTTTGCCAACCAGCGGACGCTCTTCCGCCGAAAGGGTCCCGAGTGTCCGCGAATATTTGGTGACAACACCCTTTTTCCCAAAGTACTTCAGCCTAATCTCAGCCAGTTCCGGCGAAGAAGCGGCAGCCTGAATCTCCTGCAAGGCTTGTTCTTGAATGGTTTTCAATTCATCTTGCATAAAAAACCCTCCTTCCCAATTGAACCAATAAAAATAGTAAAATAAAAACCTCCCGCCCGCCATTGGGACGAAAGGTTAACTTCCGCGGTACCACCCATCTTAGTCATACCGACTCCACTTTACCGATCCTTGCCTGCCCGGCAAGGGTCGTTTCCGATAACGGTGGAAACCGGCATAGCCTACTCCAATTTCAACTAGCAACTCCAGAACGAACGATAACCGCCTTCCCGGGGAATGTTCTCAATTTACCATTCCTCCCTGTGCCGTTCCGTGCGGTTACTCTTTCCTTCCTCGTCTTTCCGTATAATTAAATTTAATTGAGGTTTATCAGTTCTTTATATAACAGATAGGCTGTGATCGACCCGGTAATCTCAAATAGTTTCCAGAAAAACTCTGCGGAAAGGATCATAAAACCCCTCCCCTTCCATTATTCTGGTCGAAACTGCCCGCCATTTACTCACATTATAGCATAAGCCCAGCGGGTTTACAAGTACTTAACGATAGTAAAAATTATGCGTGCGGCGGACATTTTGGCAACCGGGTCCTGTGTGCAAAAAAAGCAGGTCTTCCCTGCCTTTTTCTCAAATATGGTGGGGAGGAGCGGGCTCGAACCGCTGACCTCTACGATGTCAACGTAGCGCTCTAACCAACTGGGCTACCCCCCCAAAGCAAAATTAATAATAACACAAAACCACATTTAAGTCAATAGGTCTTTTTTTTCTTTTTTTTCGATAAAAAAATGAGAATAAAAACCCCGGTTAATGACCTGATTAACCGGGGGTTGCGCGTTATTTAACCGCTGCCACCGGGTATTTGCCCCGCTTGGTATAGTGGGTATGAAGTAAATGATGACTCTTTTCACCCAAGGGCTGACCCAGGAATTCTTCGTACAGGGTTTTGACGGCCGGATTTTCGTGGGATTTGCGCAACGGTAAACCACGATCGGCTTCGTAGATCGCTTCAATCCGTTTTTTCCGGACCGCATTGGTCGTGCCGATCGGTTGACCGCCACCGCCGATACAACCACCCGGACAGCACATGATCTCGATAAATTGGTAATCCGCTTTTCCGGCTTTAATCAACTCCATCAATTGTCGGGCATTTGCCAATCCGTTGGCCACCGCTACTTTAACCTTCGTTCCCTTTAAATCTACCTCCGCCTCTTTGATCCCTTCAATGCCGCGGACGGCGGTAAAGTCCACGGACGGTAATGGCTCTTTGGTGACCACTTCGTAGACGGTCCGGAGGGCGGCTTCCATTACTCCGCCGCTGGCCCCGAAGATCACACCGGCACCGGTCGTAATCCCGAAGGGATCGTCAAATTGTTCTTCGGGTAACTGGTTAAAATCAATCCCGGCCTGCCGGAGCATTTTCCCAAGTTCGCGGGTGGTTAAAACGGCATCCACATCGGGATAACCGGAAGCGGACATCTCCGGACGACCGCACTCAAATTTCTTGGCGGTACAAGGCATGATGGAGACCACATAAATATTCTTCGGGTCGATTCCGGCCTTCTCCGCGTAATAGGTCTTCGCAAGCGCACCAAACATCTGCTGCGGCGATTTGCAAGTGGAAAGGTGGTCTAAATACTCGGGGTAAAAGTGCTCGATGTATTTGATCCAACCCGGGCTACAGGAAGTAATCATCGGGAGCGTGCCACCATTGTTCAAGCGTTCAATCAGTTCATGGCCTTCCTCGATAATTGTTAAATCGGCGGTAAAATCAGTATCGAAGACGCGGTCAAAGCCCAACCGTCGCAAGGCAGCAACCAGTTTGCCGGTGGTAACCCGGGCCGGTTCCAAACCAAACTCTTCGCCAATGGAGACCCGGATCGCCGGCGCCGTTTGGACCACCACATGTTTTTCCGGATCCGCCAGTGCCGCCCAGACCCGTTCCGTATGATCCTGTTCGTAAATGGCACCCACGGGACAGACCAACGAACATTGGCCGCAGAGGACGCAAGCCACATCGTTCAAGTTCTCTCCGCCCGCCGGGAGGATTTGGGTCTCCATCCCCCGGTTGGCGGGGCCAATCGCCCCCACCCCTTGTACCTCATGACAGACTTCCACACATCTCCGGCAAAGAATACATTTATCCGGATCCCGGACGAGGGCGGGCGTTGACTCGTCTTTTGGATATTCCGGCCATTTTGGGGTCGGGAAGGACTGCGCTCTGACCCCCAATTGGTCGGCTAAAGCCTGTAATTCACAACGTTGGTTGCGGACACAATTCAAACAATCCTGGGGGTGGTTGGATAAGAGAAGCTCTAAATTCATTTTGCGCGCTTGGCGTACAGTGGGTGAATTGGTAATAATCACCATACCGTCGGTCACCGGTTGCGAACAAGCCGTTTGGAGTGTGCGCGCCCCCACAACTTCCACCACACAGATCCGGCACATGGCGTTAACCTTTAAATCTTCATGGTGACAAAGGGTTGGGATCTTAATGCCGGCTTTTTGGGCGGCTTCCAAAATTGTACTACCCTTTGGCACCTCTACTTTTTGACCATCGACGGTCACACTTACCATCACCAAGGTTTTTCACTTCCTTTCGGCATTTATCAACCGCATCCAGTTGTCTGGCTTTTGTGTGGCTTCTTTTCCCGCACAAATTTCTCTACATTATAATTTAAATATAATTAAGCAGTTAAGCAGTTCGGGATTAATCAGGATATCCTTATGTATTGGTGAAAGTCCTGCCGATCCTATTTACGGCCGATGACCCATTCATCGATAATGTTATTGTTCACCAAATGTTTCGCCACGATCTGCCGGGCTTTCTCGGCCGAAATTTTCCCATATACAATCCGGGGTTGATCCGGAATTTCCACTTCGACAATGGGTTCCTGTTCGCAAAGGCCTAAGCATCCAGTTGGCGTCACCGCAATCCCGGTGAGATTGCGTTTGTTAATTTCATCAAGAATTGCCTTCATGGTTTCACGTGCCCCGGCGGCAATTCCACAGGTGCCCATCCCAATGACTACTTTGGTTTGCGGTTTCTCTCCCCGTAATTCGGTTAGACGTCGTGCCTGGTCCCGGATTTTTTCCAGTTCCGCCAGCGAAGTCATGTTCTTTCCTCCTTCATGAACATTGATCCGATTTTCACAAATTTCCGGTTCATTCAAATTATATCCTGCGGTAATAAAAGATGTCAATCCTCGATCCAAATTGTTAAAATTGATCGATCGCCTTCACGATCTGATTAATAATGTTCAGAGCGGATTTAATCTGTGTTTTGGTCACATCTTTATGGGTGACAAAACGTATTTCCGTGGGCGAGGTCGGGTTGGCCAAAACCCCGTGTTGGGCAAGGAGAGCGGAAAAACGCTGGGCGGAAATGCCAAGTTTGGCCACGGAACAGATCAGAATGTTGGTGGGAAAAGCATCAGGGTCAATCGTTAACCCGGGAATATTGGCCAATCCCTCGGCAAGTAGCCGGGCGTTGACATGATCCTCCACTAACCGGTCAACCATCTGTTCCAGGGCGACAATCCCGGCCGCCGCCAGGATTCCGGACTGGCGCAATCCCCCTCCCAACAATTTACGGACTTTGCGCGCCTTGTCAATAAAGTCTTTTCTTCCGGCCACGAGCGAACCGACCGGCGCGCCCAATCCCTTCGAAAGACAAAACATCACCGAGTCAACAGGCGCGGTCAGTTCCCGGACATCGGTGCCCAGGGCGATGGCCGCGTTAAAAATGCGTGCGCCATCCAGGTGAACCGGTATTCCCCGCTCATGGGCCACCTGGGCCATTACGCGGGTTTGTTCGGCGGTGAGCACCGCTCCGCCTGCCCGGTTATGGGTGTTTTCCAAGCAAAGTAATCCAGTGCGGGGAAAATGAAGATCGTCCGGCCGGATGGCCGCAGCAATCTGTGCCGGCTCCATAAAGCCTTTCCGCCCTTGGATGGTCCGGGTCTGGACGCCAGAAAGGAGGGCGAGTCCTCCGACTTCATAATAGAAGATATGCGATTCGGCCTCCAGGATTACTTCATCCCCCCGCTGCAAATGGGTCATCGCCGCCACTTGGTTGCCCATGGTACCACTGGGGACAAACATGGCGGCCTCCTTCCCGATCTTCTCCGCGGCGATTGCTTCCAATCTCCGCATCGTCGGGTCTTCACCATAAACATCATCCCCCACTTCCGCAGCGGCCATTGCTTTGCGCATTTCGGCCGTGGGTTTGGTCACCGTATCGCTTCGTAAATCAATCAGTTCTGCCATGAAAATACTCCTTTCTATGGTAAGTACTCTATATCACTGGGTAACAGCGGGAAAGACGGTCTTTCTTCGTTTCCCATATTTCCTTCAACCCTAGTCCACTGCGGGGATCCACCCAGTCGGGAACCAGTTCCAGCAAAGGCCGGATGACAAAGGATCTTTCCAGTAACCGGGGGTGGGGTATGGTCAAAAGGTCAGAGGCCATGACCCAAGACCCGTAGAACAGGATGTCCAAATCAAGGGGACGGGGACCAAAGCGCGGTCCCTCCGTACGACCGGCCGCCTTTTCCAGCATTTTAAATTTATACAGCAAAGTTAAAGGCAGCTCCTGTGTTTCGCCGACACAGACTTGATTTAAAAACCAAGGTTGATCCAGGTAACCAACGGGCTCGCTCTCGTACACCCGGGAAAAAACCACGTTGTTGAGGAGAGCCGTCAGTTCCGCACGGGCTTTCCGTAAATGCTCCTCCCGGTCGCCAATGTTGGTTCCTAAAGCCACTGCAATAATCGGCAAGTCTCTGGTCCTTTCTGTTTTTGTTTTTAGTGAGAATGATTTGCGGAATGAATGATCGCGTCGGTCATGCGGGCTACCCGGACCATCGCTTCCACATCATGAACACGAATCAGATGGGCCCCGCGGGCAATCCCCACCGCGACCGTGGCGGCCGTCCCCTCCAAACGCTGGTCCACCGGCAAATCCAGCACATGACCGATCACCGACTTCCTGGAGGTTCCCAGCAGGATCGGCGCCCCTAATGCCTTTAACTCATCCAAACGGTTCAAAACGGTCAAGTTGTGTTCGGGTGTCTTGCCAAAACCAATACCCGGATCAATAATGATCTTTTCCCTTGGTAAACCATGGGCTACAGCCAAATCAATACTCTTTTGGAGAAAGGCAGCAATTTCACCCATGAGATCCGTATATTCCGGCGTCGTTTTATTATGCATCACAATCACCGGCACCTGGGCGTCCGCCACAACCTTGACCATCGCGGGGTCCTTTTGTAAGCCCCAAATGTCATTGATCAGATCCGCACCCGCCGCTAAAGCCGCCTTCGCCACCGCCGGCTTATAAGTATCCACCGATAAGGGAAGCGGAATTTTTTGGGCCAGGGTTTCCAGCACCGGAAGGACCCGTCTTTTCTCCTCTTCCTCGCTAATCTCAGTATAACCCGGCCGTGTTGATTGGCCGCCAATATCCAAGAGGTCGGCCCCGGCCTCAAAAAACGCTTCGGCCTGACGCAAGACTTTGGTCAGCAAATGCTCCTGTCCCAAAAGGCCGTCACCGGAGAAGGAATCGGGCGTGATATTGATGATCCCCATAATATAAGTCCTTTTTCCCCATTCAAAACGCCGGTTTTTAATCGTCAGCGGCGCCGGCCCTCCTTCAAGGTTGGTCAAGAGGCGGTTTAATTCCCGCGCCAGGTCCGCAAGGCCAAAAGGTTGCCGGGGCAGCAATTCCAATAAACGCCGGTATTGGGTACGGGTGCCCATGATAATAGCCTCCCCGGCCTCCGCCTTTAAGTAAGCCATCTCTTTCCCCAGGGCAACCTCGCCCCCTTTGGCCAGCATCTCTTGTTTCAAAATATTCGCCGCCGGGGCGGAAATATTGCTTACTTTAACAATCAGGAACTCTCCTTTGCCAATCATCAATTCCAAACCTTCGGGCGTAACCCCGATACGGATCATCTCTTGCCAAACTGCGGCCGGTTGATTGGCGGAGATCAGACGCAACGAAAATGCCATCGCTGTTTTCCTTCCTTTTTGTCCAACTTTTATCCCAGTAGAAAAGATTAACTTTTCCTACTTCGTTGTCAACGTTATAGATCCTCCCTTTTTTATGCACCCACGATAAAAATGGCCGTAACGGCCATCATTAAAAAAGAATCAGATCTGCTCATGGAGGAGCTCGCGAAGCCGGCAAAGGGCGGTTTTCTCCAGGCGGCTGATCTGAACTTGAGAGACCCCGAACTTCTCCGCCAGCTCACGCTGGGTCTTTTCCCCAAAAAAACGCTCTTCAATAATCATTCTCAATCTTGGTTCCAACTGGTGCAGGGCTTGCCGGAGAGCAAAATCCTCGACCAATTCTTCCTCGACCTCGGCACCGACCTGGTCTTCCAAGGTTAAGGCCGCTCCGTCTTCTTCGTAAACTACCTCTTGTAAGGAAGTAAGGGGTTTGCTTACCTCGAGGGCGGTCGCAATCTCTTCCCGGCTTAGGGCAGTAAGCTCGGCCAATTCCGCGAGGGTCGGCTCTTTCCCATGCGCGGCAATAAAATCGGACCGCGCCCGCATCACCTTCTGCGCCAGTTCCTTCTCTCCCCTGCTCACCTTGATCAAGCCATCGGTCCGGAGATATTGTTTGATCTCACCGATGATCAAAGGGACGGCGTATGTCGAAAACTTAACTTCCAGTTCCGGATTGAAACGTTCAATTGCTTTCATTAAACCCAGGGCCCCGATTTGGACCAGATCATCGTATTCGACCCCCCGCCCGGCAAAACGGCCCACGATACTTTTGACCAGACCCAAGTTGCGTTCGACCAGAACCGCCTTGGCTTGGTCATTCCCGGACGCAACTTGATTGAGTAAGGCGCGGGTCTCCTCATGGGACAAACGATCGGGACTGGGTTGACTGTCATTGACAATCATGGCTACTATTTTTACTCCGTTCGGGTTTCTTCACCATTAAAACTTTTGTCCCTTGATTGGGCTGGGATTCAATGGTCATTTCATCCATAAAAGATTCCATAAAGACCAGCCCCAACCCCATACGCTCCGGATCCGTGGAATAGGCCGGTGTTTTGGCCAGATCCAAATCCTGAATGCCGCAACCTTCGTCGATGACCTCGATCATCAGGGTGTCATCTTTGATCTTTAATTCCAGGCGCACCTCCCCAACGTGGTCCGGATAGGCATGGATCACACAGTTGGACACTGCTTCGGAGGTTGCGACCCTAATTTCCTCCAGCTCATTAAGGGTGAAATCAAGCTGCGCGGCAAAAGAAGCGACAATCACACGGGAAAGACTGACATTATCGGGTAAGCTGGGAAAAGAAATATTCAAATAATTTTCCTTCATTCCCTGGCCAGCCTCCTTACTCTATATTTTGGGCTTCCTCGAGGGAAGAACAGATCGTCATGACTTTTAACAGACCCGACAGTTCAAAAAGGCGTTGGAGATGAGGGGGGACATTAACCGCAGTCAGCTTCCCGTTTCGTTGCGCAATGGATTTATAGCGCCCTAGAATTGCCCCCAAGCCTGAACTATCAACGAAACTGGTTTCTTTTAAATCCAGGATCAGATGGTTAATCTCCTGGTTGTGCCCTAGTTCCTCTTCAATACGGTTCCGAAAAGTCGGGGAGGTTGAAAGATCGAGTTCCCCGGAGACTTGAACAGTTAAAACCCGACCGTTCCGTTTTAGTTCCAATTTCAAACTGGAATCCCCCCTAATCATGGCATAGTTCTCAAGCCTCTTTTCGGCATCTAAAAGGATTTTCCTGCCGGAAAAAGGATCAATTTTCCAAAAATTGCGGAAGCCCACCGCCAAACCGTTCGAAAAAACCACAAAAAAGGCCGGCGAAAGCCGGCCAAATGAAAACCGCCCACAGGCGGTTTTTCCGGTTATGGTAAGTCCAGATTAGCGAAAAAATCTTTCGATCATACTTTTACCGATTTGCCACAGGAAACGGAAGAACCCGCTTTCTTCGACCGCTTGTTCAGCCACCAAATCAACCGTCACTTTGGTTTCGCCGTCAACCTTCACGATGATCTGGCCGACCGCTTCCCCCTCCGCTATAGGCGCCCTCACTTTTGGCGGGATTTGGGCCAAAACTTCGGGGGTGCTTTGGACATCTTTCTTTAAAACGACCAGCACATCTTCGGGGACAACGAGGTTTACTTCGCTGACGCCGCCCTTCATGACTTTGGTCTTTCCAAGCACCTGGCCCTTGCTTAACACTTTTAAGGCTTTGAACTGACTAAAACCATAATTGAACAGTTTTGTGATCTCATTGTTCCGCACGGCGGAAGTAGGTGCCTTCATCACCACCGCCAGCAACCGTACCCCGTTCCGCCGGGCGGTGGCCACCAGGCAATAACCGGCTTCAGTGGTGTAGCCGGTCTTTAAGCCGTCACAACCCTCATAAAACCGGACCAGGTTGTTGGTGTTCCGAAGAAAGGATTCACCGCCGCGGAGACTGTCAATCCAGGCTCCCGTCCATTTTAAAACCGTCGGATGTTTAAGCAGTTCCCGCGCGAGGATGGCTTGATCGTAGGCGGATGTTACATTCCCGGGCCCGCCACCGTCAGGCGACAACCCGGTGGCATTAACATATTTCGTGTTTTCCAAGCCAAGCTCTTCCGCACGTTTATTCATCAATTTCACAAACTCTTCGTGTGAGCCGGAGATGTATTCGGCCAGCGCAACACTGGCGTCATTGGCGGAGACAATACCGACGGCTTTCATTAAGTCTTCGACAGTCATCTCTTCGCCCGGCTCCAGCCAAATCTGGGAACCACCCATCCGGCAAGCTTCCGGACTGGCCACGACTTTGTCCGTCAGTTTGATCTGCCCGCTCTCCACCGCCTCCATAACGAGGAGCATCACCATCATCTTGGTGATACTGGCCGGCGGCAGCGGCTTTTTACTGTTTTTATCAACAAGGATCTCGCCACTGGAGACTTCCATCAGCAAAGCCGATTCCGACTGGATCGTGAAGGGAAGGGCCGCCAGTGCCGGCTGGACACATAGCAGGCCAATTAATAAGGAAAGGATAACTATTGTTCGCCATTGCTTCCGCATCATACTTCCTCCTTAAGTTCCCGTCTTTAAGAGTTTTTACAAAAGGAAGAAGCATTATGCGTGGAAACACTGGGTTAAAAAAAAGGAAGCTTCCCTAATGGTGCGAATATAGAAGAAAAAGAGAAAAATCTTGCCGGTTTCAAACTGGCGGAAAGGGTATCGCCATGGAAGATGTGCAGAATCGCTTGGACCAGCGGGGTATTGAAATTCAACGGGTTGGCGTCAAGGGGGTCCACCTTCCGTTTCTGATTGCCACCCGCGACGGCGGTTACCAGCAGATTTTAGGGAAGATCACCGCCGCCGTAAACCTACCCGAGCAATATAAGGGAACCCACCTCAGCCGTTTCATGGAGGTCCTGGTGGCTTGGGGTGATAAACCCATCTCCGGCCGGGAGTTAAAGCTGATGTTGGCGGAGTTGAAAACAAAGCTCAAAGCCTCGGCGGCCGAGCTAAGCCTGGATTTTCGTTACTTCATGCCGGTCACGGCTCCGGTCAGCGGCCTGTCCTCCCCTTTGGATTTCTCTTGCCAGTTTTGGGGGCGGCTGACCGATTCCGGCTATGATTTTCGCCTCACCGTCCATGTCCCCGTTGTCTCCCTTTGCCCCTGCAGTAAAGCAATCTCCCGCTACGGGGCCCATAACCAGCGGGCGGTCATCCGGGCTTCCGTCCGTTGCCGGCCCGGAACTTATCTTTGGATTGAAGACCTGATCCTGCTCCTCCGGGAACAGGGCAGTTCCTGTGTTTATCCTGTTCTGAAACGGGAAGACGAAAAGTACGTGACAGAAGAGGCCTACGACCACCCCAAGTTTGTCGAAGACATCCTCCGCGACTCAGTACTTGCTTTACGCCGTGAACCAAAAGTTTCATGGTTCCGTTTGGAGGTGGAGAGCTTCGAATCCATCCATAACCACAGCGCCTTTGCTTACCATGAAGAAGAGACCGCTTCCTTGCACCAAGGCGTAAAGGGGCAAAACTCACAATCTTCTCCGGGAGGATAATCCGCCGGATCATCGTGGGTGGTAATATACTCAACGGTTTTCAAGATCTGTTCCTCGGTCGCCCCGAGGTTTTTTTCGGTCAAGGGGCAAGGCAGTTTAAGATTGGGGCGGACAAAATAGATCCAGCCTTCGTCCGGCAACCGCCGGTAAATATCGCGGATCGCCAAGGCGTAAAGGTAAACTTGGAAATAATAGCGGTCGCGGATCTTCCCCGGCGGCGGTAGGCGGCGGTTGGTTTTAAAATCAACCACCACGATCCGGCCGTCGGGATAGAAGAGGATCCGGTCGATGACCCCTTTGATGATGACGTTTTGTAAGGCCAGGACAAAGGGAAGCTCATTTTCCACCCGCACCCCCGTTTCCGGCAGGAAGGGGCTGGCCAGGTAGTTTTGGTACATCAGATTCACCTGGGTAAAGGCGGCTTGCCTTTCCTCCGCCGGCAACGCATGGAACCAACCGGCCAACGCGGACTCGGCTTCGGCCTTGTTTAGAGCCGGCCCGGAGATCAAACGGTGAAAGACTTCCCCCAGGAGCAGACTGTAATTGGTGACGACCTTTTCCCCGGGCGAACCAGGAGGCACCGGAACCGTCGTCGGGTCGCTCCCCAGACGGTGTTGCCAGTAAAAACGGCGGGGACACTCCTGGAAAGTGAGGAGTGGCGTTAACGAGAGGCGGCGGGTCGTCATTTTTTGCGCCGTAACAGGTAATTCAAGGGTGGCGGCGATCTCCTCGGTCTGGGCTCTCTGCTGGTCTAAGGCCAGTCCCGCCTGAACGGCGACCGGTACCGACCGGGTGAGCTTAACCGGGTGATCGGCAAGGAGATGGAGCCCTTCCTCCGCGGTGGTCAAACCGGGCCACACCAGTGCCAACCAGTCCAGCCAAGAACATCCCTCATCAATGCTCTTGGCTTTAACCTCCTTTACGGTGGCGGATAATAATAAATAATCGCGGGCCCGGGTGAGACCGACATAGAACAGGCGCTTTAACTCCGAGATCTCCGCCCTTTTCTCCACGGCTTTCAACTGCGCGGTCGCCTCCGTCTCCAGCCACGACCCGGACGGGTCCTTTATTTTATGGACAAGCCCGTATTCTTTATGGTAAGCCACGGTCGTCCGGGCGGAGAGGTTAAATTCCCGGTCCAGCTCGGGGAGGACCACCACCGGAAACTCCAATCCTTTCGCCGCGTGTACCGTCATCATCTGCACGAAGTTCCCCTCACCCTGCGGTACCGTCGCCTCTCCTTCCCGCACCTCCAAGGTGGACAGATGACGGAAAAAAGCGACAAAGTCACGCAGACCGGAGTAGCCTTTTGCCGCAAAATCTTCCGCCCGCAGGATCAGTTTTTCCAGATTCGCCAGGCAGCGTTCACCTTCCGGCAAAGCGGCCACTGTCGCCAAATAACCCGTTTCGGACCAGGCGGCGCGGAGGATCTCCGGAATCGTGAGCAGGTGGGCATTTTGGCCCAAAGCGGCCAAAAACTGCCTAAACCGTGCCAGACGTTGTCTTTCCGGGGCGGGGATTTCCCGCGGATAAGCGGCGGCCTCCTCCCCCGCCCAAAAACCTTTCGTAAGCCCGTCGGGATGGGCCAGCCAGAAAAGCCCCCGGTCGGAAACCTGACAGAAGGGTGATCGTAACACCCCCGCCAAAGCAAGGGCATCATCCGGACATTCGACGAGACGGAGCAGGTTCAGCTGGTCCTGAATCTCTTGCCGGGCGTAAAAACCGACCCCTGCGGTAACCTGATAAGGGATCCCCTGCGCCCGGAAGGCATCTTCATATGCTTTAATCCTGGTTTTCGTCCGAAAGAGCAAGGCCACATCACCGTACTGTGCCGCCCGGCTGATTTTTCCGTTCCGGACCTGAAGCGTTCCCTCCTCCACCAACTGCTTGATTCTGGCGGCGAGCAGTGCCGGTTCGTCTTCGTCCGCAAGTAAGATTTCGACCCCGGTTTCCCGGGTTTCCTCTTCGCCCGCCGGTACCAGCGGATGGTAGGGAAAGCCTTCGCTGGCAAAGACGGTACGGCAGAGATGATTGATCACGGCGGCAATCGTCGCTTTAGTCCGGTAATTTTTCGCCAAGACCAGCACTTGACCGTCCCCTTCGCGTTTGGCGTTGGCCAAAGCGGTCATGATCTCCACTTCCGCCCCCCGAAAACGGTAGATCGACTGTTTCAGATCACCAACCAGAAACAACCGTCCTTCGCGGTGTCCTTCCCCGCACAGGAGCTGAATGATCTCCCACTGTAGACTGTTGGTATCCTGAAACTCATCCACCATAAAGTAGGCAAAGCGCTTTTGGTATTCCTGGGCGATAGCCGGGTGGGTGCGGAGCATTTCCCGGACTAAAAAGAGTTGATCGGTAAAGTCAAGTTTCCCCTCCATCTGCTTCAGCCTGCTGTATTCTTGATCGAAAAGACGGAGAAAAGCAAGGATCACCGGTTTTTGTGCGGCCGCCTCCCGGGACGCCAGGGCTTTTCTGACCGCCTCCACCTGGTCGTGGACCGTGTCGATGGCCGAACGCAGTTGCTTGTTGAGGTTTTTGGGGAGAAAACCTACAAGCTCCGCCAGGATCTTGGCTCCTGTTTCGTCTAACCGATCCGTCTTGGCCAACGCTTCCCGGTAAGCCGGCCATTGGGCAAAAAGGGTGGTCAACAGTTCCTGGGCCCGGGGGGTCAGGCGGACGGTACCGGCCTGTTGTTGCAGGTGAAAGAGGGCGCTGGTTAAGTCCTTTTTGGCGGCAGCCAATTTCCGGTCGAACTCCCCCTCCGGAGCGGACGGCGCCAGCTTTTCCACCTCGACTCCGGCTTCCTTCAGGGTGCTATATAGCGCCGGAAGCTGCTCCAGAAAGAAGTGGGTCCCGAGCGCCAGCACCACCGAAAGGTTAAACCCGTCGTCGTCGGCGGCCAACAGAGCACTTAAGGCTGTTTTTGCCGCTTTTGTTTTAAAGAGGTACTCCTCTCCTTCATCCAGGATCTTCCCCTGCGGATCGATGCCGGCTTCCACCGGGTGTTGTTTCAAAAGCCCCAGACATAAGCCATGGATGGTGGTGATCTTCGCCGCCGCTTCCAATAACTCCACCTGTCGGGACCAGTATTCCCTTTCCGCACCGGTGCTCTGGTGGTAAATAGCCACCATTGCTTTCCGGATCCGGTCCCGCATTTCCGCAGCGGCCTTGTTGGTGAAAGTGACAGCCACGATCTGGGGCACTTCACATCGGCGCGTCTGCAATAAATGCAGATATTTTTGGGTCAGGACTCTGGTTTTCCCGGTCCCGGCCCCGGCCATGACCAGCAGATCCGTGGAAAAATCTTCAACGGCCCGTCGTTGTTCCTCATTCAGCTGCATCTTGATCCTCCCTTCCCCAGATCCCTTGACGACAGATTGACCAGAATTCACAGTAATCCGGGCATAACTTCGGTGGGCAGAAAGGAAAGGCCCCCTGGAGGATGGCATGGTAGGATTGGAGCGCCGCCGTCACGGCGTTTTTCAGCGTTGCCGTCCACTCCTCGTCCGTCAGGATGTTGCGGGTACCAATCCCTAGCACCTGCGCTTCCGCACGCCAGATCCCCCTCAACCGGTTGGCCTGTTGCAGACTGTAATAGGCGGCACCCACCGGCCTCCCCTCCGGGAGAAAAAGGCGGCTCACCGCCAGGAGATACAGGGGAAGCTGCAGGCGCTTACCGCTGAGAATCTCCCCTTGGGCCGGCAGCGTCCCTGTTTTATAGTCATAGACGATGAAATTCCCGGCTCCATCCGTATCAACCCGGTCGATCTTCCCCCAAATTTTTAATGGCGGCCGGTCGGGCGGAACGTCTTCCGCCGTCAAGACCAGCGGCTGGGGCGTGGAACTGGCGTCGGCGTCGTGTAGAAGGCCGCCAAAGCCCAATTCGAAATAGCGGGGGATAAAGCGACCGTCGGTTTTCTCCCCCCACGCCACCTCTTCCTGGACTACTCTGGTTAACAGGGAAATTAAGTGTTCTCGCCCCAAGACCAACAGATTGTGGTGGAGCATTGACTTTTTTGCTTCGGCCTGTGGGTAATGCTTTTGGACCAAATTCCGGATTTCGGTCAGATACATGTCCAAAGATTTCCGCAGCAAAACCTCTCCCCGGTGGCGGTGGAAAAATTCTTTCAACACCAAATGGGCAATACTGCCTTCCGTCAACCGGGAAGGGATAATCTCCGGTTCGCCCAGGGGATCGATCCTGAGCCACCGCCGGCAAAAATAAAGAAAAGGACAGGTCATATACTCCTCCAAAGCCGAAATGCCAAAAGGTTTGTCACTCAGTTTGGCCCGGAGGAGCTGAGCTTCGGACGGACCCAAATAACCGTTGCGGGCACGCCCGGCCCGTTGCCGCGCGAGCGCCGCCCGGATCTTTTCGTCAACCTCCGATGCTAATGCGGCAGAGTTGAACGAAGAGAAGGGCGCAATCAGGCTACCTGTCTCTACCTCTTTAATCGGTTGCGCACCGGGTAAGAGCTCGATCAGGTCTTCCCAGAAGGAACTGGGGTTAACCGCTTCCCCTTCCTCATTGGTCTGACAGCAGCTGAGGACCAGTTTTTCCCGGGCTGTTTTCAGGAGATAAGAAAAGAGCAAACGTTCCCGTCGTAATTGCTCACGATTGGTCGGCAACAAGGAAGCGAGGGGCAAGTCGAGAACCCTTTCTTCCCGTAAAAGCCATCCTGTCGGGGTTAAACGCGGGACAACCCCTTCGTTGAGACCGACGAGAAAAGAGACCCGAAAGCTCAACCCCCGCGCCTCCGTTGGGGTTAAGACCCTGATGCCGCTTCGCCAGGAAGTTGGTTTCGTCGTCACCTCCTGGGACAGCATGGCTTCGAGTGTTAAATAGAAATCAGCCAGTTGGACTTCAAGCGCCGCATAGGACGCCGTTAAACTCAAACCTTTCTGGACCAGACTCCGAAGTTTACCAAGAAAGGAGGTCTGCACAAATCTGGCTTGGAGAAAGGGCGTAGCCCCTTCGGATGGAGGTATGAAGTTATCCAAAAGCAACGGATGATCCAGCCAGTCCAGACAGAGTTGGAAATATTGCCCATAAGTGGCTTTTTGCGGGATCCGGGCCAGAAAAGTGAGGAGAGCTTTACTGCACGCCCCTTGTTCCTCCTTGTCAGCGAAAATCGCGGTCAGAGTTGTTTCCCATTCGGCCAAGGTCGCCGGCGGGTTTACCCGGTATAGTTGTCCCGGTGGATAGACCCCGCCCCAACGCAGGTATTTAACCATTTCGGCCCATTCAAAGGCGGACAAGATGACCCGGAAAGGTTGCAGTAAGGCCTGGGCCGCCGGTTCCTGCACCAAGGAGCCGCTGATCTGGGCGGTCACCGGGAGTCCAAACGCCGTTAAGATCCGGTAAACCTCGTCCACCGGGTATGGTGTAACAACCGCGATATCTCCGGGCGTCAGGGACGGGTCGGCCGCTAATAATCTTTTCACTTCATTGGCCACCGCTACCAGCTCGTGACGGCTTCCCCCTTTAACTTTTAGCAATTCTACGCTCCCGTCGGAACCAGGGGGATCCGTCCCCGGAGGACCGGCCCACAAATTCTGCTGGAGATGGGCCAGCAAAAGGCGGCCTTCCATAGCCTCCTGCCCTGCTTTCAGCGGGGAATAGATTAATTCTTGCGTCTTTTCCCCGCTCGGCAAAGTGGGTTGGATGAGCTCATGCCGGTCGGCCAGCCCGTGATCAAAGACCACGGTCACCTTCATCTGACTACTGAGGTTATGTAAGAGGGCTTCTTGTTGCCGGGTAAAATCGGTAAATCCGATCACCAGGAGTTCTTTCCCCTGGAGCCAAGGGAGGACTTTGTCACTTTCGGCCACCGCTTGACGGTATTTTTCTTCCCCGTCGGCCAAATGCCGCTCACTTAGTAATTGTTGATAACGTGCATAGACCGCAGCCAGCTCATGTAATGGTTGATCTGCCGTCCGTACCAGGTGGCCAAAGGAGACGGGATCAAGGCCCGCCCGTTTCAGAAGGCTGATCTCCTGACGAAGGGTGGCGTAAAAACCGACCGCCGGAAAGGCCTTGGCCAGATAAGGGATTCTTCCCTCCTTGGCCAGCTCGGCAACGGCCAACCGTAAAAGCAAGATGCTGCCCCCGGGTGTCAAGTCGGAAAGGTCCGGACGGATTTCTTGTAATAGATCCCGGACGAAACCATCGAACAGGACAAAACGCACCCCGCCCCAACTGCCGAAGGCCGGCAGTAATTGTTCCTCCCAGTACTCCAAGAGCGTTTGGGTGGAAAAAATGAACACCAGTCTCCGGTCACCGGACTTCGGCCATTCATCTCCAATCAGGTCCCGGATCGCACCGACCGGATCCCGGTAGAGATCGGGATGTCGAATAATTTGCAGCATTAATTACGCCCCCATCTCCTGATTCTTGTGGATCAGGTTCTTGCCGCGGGCGTTATTTTCCTGCCGAAAGATTGCTTGTCCGCAAATCATGGTGTAAGATAGGAAAGACAAGAGGAAGTAAAAGGAGGTCTTGCCTGGTGGAACCAAAACGTCTGTACCGATCCCGAAAGGATCGGGTAATCGCCGGGGTGGCCGGAGGGTTGGCCGATTATTTCAACGTTGATGTCACGGTAATCCGGTTATTGTGGCTCCTGTCGTTATCGTTCGGTGGCGGACTTGTTTATCTGATTGCTTGTTTCATTATTCCCGAAGAGAACGACAACTGGGACCGGACCGAAGTCCAAGAAAGCCCGGAAGACGATGAACAACGGTGGCGGCGGGGCGGCATCATCCTGATTGTCCTGGGATTGTTCTTCTTGTGGCGTGCCCTATTTCCCTGGCCGCGTTTTCGTGACTTGTTGCCGTTCTTCTTGATTATCCTTGGGATCATCATGCTCTTTGGCGGATTTAAACGTAACAGATAATTTCCTGCTCGGTTAGGACCGCATCGACTTTTATATCGTGGGGAGCAACAGGGAGGGCCTCGGCGATCTGCAGTTGAAAAGCAAGCCCAATTTTGGCCGCATCCGGTCTGACCGTGGACAGATAACGGTCATAATACCCGCCCCCGCGGCCCAACCGGTTCCCCTGTCGGTCAAAAGCAAGACCGGGAATGAAGAACAGCTCAATCTCCTCCGGGGAACATAACTCTCCGCTCCGGGGTTCCAAAATCCCGTAAACGCCAGGGGTTAAGGCATCCAGACTGTCGACGCGCCGGAACTCCATCATCCGGCTTTGCCGGTCCACCACGGGCAGGACTAAAACATGGCCTGCCGCCAGCAAACCGGCGAGGAGCGGCCGGGTAGCCACCTCGTGGCCAAAGGAGCAATAAGCCGCTATAACTTGCTTGTCCGGTAAGACCGGCAAGGCTAAAGCCCGCGCACAGATCTGGGCACTCCATCGCCGGACTTTGGCTTCCGGGATCTGCGCGAGCTTCGTCTGGTAGACGGCGCGCAGTTCTTTTTTTTCCGCCTTGACGGTGGATTGCAATGAACCAGCCCCCTTGACGCTTTGGTTTTTTCGTCGTGGTCATACCCAAAAAAGAAAGAAACCCCGCCATGTCGTTTACGGCTGAAGGTTACCTGAACCCGCTCTCAACAGGTGGGTGCCTACCCAGACGCTTTTGTGTGTCCTTCCTTCGCCAAGGCTTACACGCCACGCCCGGAGATCGGCTCCCTAGGTAAATGTGTTGGTTCAATACATCAGCTTCGTCACGCGCACAGCAGGGTTTCGTTTGTTGTTTCTATTTAGATCTTACCATATGTGGGCTTATCCTTGCAAGTCTGTGGTTGCCGCCGGAGGTTTCCTATACTTGGTAACCAAATGCACCTCATCCAACTGTTCCTGAGTTACTTCGGAGGGGGCCATGGTCATCAAGCACGTAGCGCTGGTCGTCTTCGGAAAAGCGATCACCTCACGCATGCTGCTTGCCCCTGCCAGCAGCATCACCAACCGGTCCAACCCCAGCGCGATGCCGCCGTGGGGCGGGGTCCCGTATTCAAAGGCCTCCAACAAAAAGCCGAATTTTTCTTGTACCACGTCGGGGGAGAGCCCCAGGGTGGCAAAGATCTTCTCTTGGAGGCTGCGCTCGTGAATCCGGATGCTGCCGCTGCCCAGCTCCATTCCGTTCAGCACCAAATCGTAGGCGTTAGCCCGGACCTTTAACGGCTCGACCTCCAAGAGCGCCTTCTCTTCCGGCAACGGTGAAGTAAAGGGGTGGTGCATGGCAACCAGACGACCCGTGGCGGCATCCTTTTCAAACAAGGGGAAGTTCAGCACCCATAAGAAATTATACTGGTTTTCTGGGATCAAATTTAAGCGGCGGCCAAACTCAAGGCGTAAAGCCCCGAGCGCCATGAGCGCCTGGGTTGGGTTCTGGTCGGCAATGATGATGATTAAATCGCCGTCTTTGGCTTCCAGTCGCGCAAAGACCTTTGCCAACTGTTCCTCAGTGAAAAACTTGCTGATCGGCGATTTTACTTTCCCTTCCGTCAAGGCAAAATAGGCCACGCCTTGCGCGCCGTGTTTGGCGGCCAACGCCGACAAGTCATCCAACTCCCGGCGGGTATAAGCCCCGCACCCCGGAGCATTGAAGGCAACCACTTTCCCCCCTTGGGCCAAGATCTTACGGAACACGGCAAACTCCCCATCGGCCACCAAGGCGGAGATATCCTTAAGTTCCAAACCAAACCGGGTGTCCGGTTTATCACTGCCGAAACGGTTCATCGCTTCTTCATAATCCAGACGGGGGAAAGGCCGTGGGATGTCAATCCCTTTCAGCTCCTTTAAGAGCACCGCCATCATCTCTTCCAGCAAGGCAAGGATGTTTTCCCGCTCGATAAAGGACATCTCGAGGTCGATCTGGGTAAATTCGGGTTGACGGTCCGCCCGTAAGTCTTCATCCCGGAAACAACGGGCAATCTGAAAATACTTCTCCACCCCGCTCACCATCAATAATTGTTTAAACAGTTGCGGGGATTGGGGCAAGGCGTAAAATTGACCGGGGTTGACGCGGCTGGGGACCAGAAAATCCCGCGCCCCTTCCGGCGTGCTCCGGGTTAACATGGGGGTTTCGATCTCCCAAAACCCTTTTTTATCTAAAAAATCACGGATCAACTTAACAATCCGGTGACGCAGGGCCAAATTCCTCTGCATTTCCGGGCGGCGCAGATCCAGATAACGGTAACGGAGACGGAGCGTCTCTTCTTCCGTTGGCCGTTCGTTCACGTAGATTGGCGGCGTCTTGGCCGTATTTAAGATCACCAGCTCGCTGGCGATCACCTCCACCGCACCGGTGGTCATTTCGGGGTTGACCATGTTCGCCGGTCTCTTTTGGACCTGTCCCTTCACCATAATTACGTATTCATTCCGCAGAGCCTCCGCGGTTTTAAAAAGCTCCGGCTGTTGCTCCGGATTAAAAACCACCTGGACCACACCGGACCGGTCGCGAAGGTCAACAAACAATAACCCGCCCAGGTTCCGGTAACGATTAACCCAGCCATTCAACGTAACAGTCTGACCTACTTCGTTTAAGCCGAGCAAACCACATTCGTGGGTACGAATCAGTGACGACATCCTTATTCCTCCCTTAGCGGTACTATCAGCCGGGGACTGACCAGTTCGGCAATCTCCTCCATCAAACCGGAAGCCGGGAGACGTTTTTGGCTTCCATCCGCCATAGTTTTCAGTGTTACTTGCCGCTCCCGCCATTCTTCCTCGCCGATGATCACGGCATAACCGGCTCCTGATTTATGAGCCGTTTTCAGCTGCGCTTTTAAGCTTTTCGCTCCGTTGCCCATCTCCACACTAAAGCCTTGCCGGCGTAGGACGGTGGCGATTTCAAAGGCGACTACGTTTAGCTCCTCGCCCAGAGGCAAGACATACAATTGGGGGCCAAAGGGAAGCTCCGGAATTTTCCCCTTTTGTTCCAAGGTTGTATAGAGCCTTTCCATCCCGGAAGCAAAACCAACCCCGGGGACCGCCGGCCCGCCACATTCCGCGACCAGCCCGTCATAACGGCCGCCGCCACAGAGAGCATTCTGGGCTCCCAAGTCATGATTGATGATCTCAAACACCGTCCGGGTGTAATAGTCCAAACCCCGGACCAACTTGTCGGACCGTTTATATTTCACGCCGACCTTTTCCAAAAGGGTGGTAACCTGGTCAAAATGGTGACGGCAGTCGGCACAAAGATAATGATGGATCGATGGCACCCGACTGATCACTTCTTGACAGACCGGGCTTTTGCAGTCCAACAAGCGTAAAGGATTACGGACTAAGCGCTGTTGGCAGGTGGGACAGAGCTGGTCGGCCACCGCCTGCAAGGCGGAGGTGAGCGCCGCTTTATATTCCTGACGGCACGCCGGGCAACCCACCGTATTCAGGTGAATTTCCAGCTCGGTCAAGCCCAATTGCCGGTAGAGGTCGTGGGCCAGAATGATCACCTCGGCATCGGCGACGGGACTTTTCTCACCGATCATTTCGACGCCGAACTGGTGGAACTGGCGGAAACGGCCGGCCTGCGGCCGCTCTTGCCGAAACATCGGGCCGATGTAGAAAAGTTTCGCCACGGGTGCCTGGCCATAAAGTTTATGTTCAATATAGGCGCGGACAACCGAAGCGGTACCCTCCGGCCGTAAGGTGAGACTGCGCCCGCCTTTGTCGACCAGAGTGTACATCTCCTTTTCCACGATATCAGTGGTTTCGCCGATCCCCCGTTGAAAGAGTTCGGTATGTTCAAAAATGGGCGTCCGGATCTCACCGTAGCCATAGGAAAGAAATACCTTGCGGATGGTCGACTCCATCCATTCCCAGACTATAGCTTGCGGCGGCATCAGATCAAAAGTGCCGCGTGGCGCAGTGATCAAATTCATCCCTCGTTCCTTAACGTAGTGTGCTTACTCATATAAGGAAAGAAAGGGTGAAGGGACCAGCCCTCCACCCAAACCTGCTTCTTAACTGACCGCGGTTATTCCGCCGGGGTTTCGATGATCCCCTCTTGGTTCCGTTCGGCTTCTAGTTTCTTCTGTTCCTCTTCCAATCTCCGGTTGAGCTCTTCCTGTTCCTTTTGGATCTTTTCGCGCAACTCCGCAATCTTGGCCTCTAAGGCTTCGGCTTCCGCGGTTAATTCTGCCTCTTTGTACTTTTCGAGAACCTGGTATAGATTGCCAAGGTTATCGCCGGCTTTGGCTTCCGCCGCCGTCAAAACTGCTTTGACCTTTTCCTGCTCGCCTTTGGCAAGATAAAGAGCGGCCTTTTCTAAGTCAACTTGGAAGTTACCCTGCAGTCCCTTGGGCAGACGGGCAAAGACACCAAGGGCCGCGTCGTATTCTTCCCTTTCTTTGTAGGCTCCTGCCAACGCCAGATAAGTCTTGAGTTCGTTTTTGTATCTTTTATCCTTTAGCGCTTTCTCATAGGCCATGGCGGCTTCCGCCCATTTCCCTTCCTGGCCCAGACTGTATCCCAACAGATAGGGGTCTAAAATCTCAATCTTAGCATGCTTCGTCCGTTGTTCTTTCACCCAGTCGCTCTTTTTCTCGGCCGAAAATTTTTCGGCAAGGAGCTCGTCCCGGATTTTCTCTTTTTCCCGTTCATACGCTGCGCCCTGGGCTAGCTTTTTGTCATGCACAGTAATTAAATGGTAACCAAACTGGGTTTTCACCGGTTCGCTGTATTCGCCAACCTCAAGCTTCAACGCCGCTTCCACGAACTCGGAAGCAAAGGCCATCTTGAAGTAACTGAGCGGAACACGTCCGAGTTTACCACCCTGCTCCTTATTGCTCGCATCATCCGAATACTCCCGGGCGAGCTCGGCAAAGTCGGCCCCCTCCTGGAGTTTTTGGTAAATCTCCCGGGCCTTCTTGAGGGCTTCCTGATCCGAGAGGGGTTCTGCCTTCACCTCGGAGCTGGTAGCAATGAGGATGTGGGCCGGTTCCAACTCTTCGTAACGATCAATGATCTCCGCTTCATCCACTTCCATTTGTGCTTCCTTTGCCAGGACAGTATACAATTTTTGTTCGGCCAGGATCTCCCGGATCATCGCCTTCAACCCTTTCAGGCTCCCGGCCCCGGTTTGGTAGATCAGGTACTCCAGCTCTTCTTCACTGTCAATCTGATTATAAAGTTTAATCTCGGCGAGTAGATCATCCACTTCCTGGTCGGAAACTTTGATCTTCCGTTTTTTGATCTCCTGGTTGACCAGTTCCTTGGCGATTAGATAATCCATGGTACTCAATTTGATCTGATCCTCACCGATGAAAGTACCGTATTGTTGCGTAAACCGCAGGTAGGCCTCGTTAAAGTCCCGGTCGGAGAGGGTCACCTTGTTGACCCGCGCGGAAGGGCCTTTATATAAAGTGAGGGTGTTGACATCTCCGAAGCGGGGAATATAATAGAACAAACCAACAACCAGACCTAAGACTAAAATAATAACAACCGGTTTCATTAATGTCGTTGTTAACCGGCGAAGACGCATCATTCCAGCCAAAAAAATTCCTCCTTAAAATATGATTTGCTCTTTCATATCACAAGGGAATCGACAAAGACCATTGCAAGCACTAACCTTAATTGTACCTAAAGCCACTGGCATTGTCAATTCACACTCGCCAAGAGCTTATTGACTTTTTCCGCCACCAATTCCTTGATCCGCCCCCGGTAGGTCGCCGGACATTTGGGGTTGGGAGTTCGGGAAACCTCCAGACTGACCGGATCAAACCATTTACTCATCCCACCTCCCCCTAAACCTAAAACGGTAGCGCGTTCTTCCATCATAATAATGTTATAAATCCCCTCCCGGCCTGGAAGGGTGTAACCGCTGTTTTCCTGTCCGGCCACAATCCTGCGCTGCCGGTAAAGATAATATGGATAATATCCGGCCGCTACCAGCCGCCTCCTGCCTGCTTCCAGCCAGTTGGCGACCCTTTCTTCGGCAATCTCCCCTTTTACTTGAGAAAAGTCCCACGTAGCCGCTCTTTTGGGCGCCAGGGTATGCAAAGTAATATTTTCGCTCCGGTAGGCAAGGAGCTTTTCAAGGGTATAATCCCAGTCTTCTTCTTGTTCCCCGGGTAAACCAAGGATCATATCCATGTTTAAACATGGAAAGTCCAACGCCCGGACCTGCGCCACCGCTGCTTCCACCTGTTCCACCGTATGCTGCCGGCCGATCCGCACCAGGGTCCGGGGGTTGAAGGTTTGCGGATTGACACTGACCCGGGTGACCCCGTAATCCCGGAGCAACTTCAATTTTTCCCGGTCCAAGGTGTCAGGACGCCCGGCTTCTACGGTGTATTCCAACAGTTCCCCCAGGGGGAAGCTGCGACTAACCTGCTCAAGGAGTTCGCGCAACTGATCTGCCGTCAAAACGGTAGGAGTTCCGCCCCCAATGTAAAGCGTGGCCGGGGAATGGCCCATCCGGGCAAGGGTTTTCCCAATCTCCGCAATTTCATAAGCAAGGGCCGCCAAAAACCCCTCCACCAAGTGGGCATGGGTGGCCAAGGGATAAGAAGCAAAGGAACAATAATGACATTTGGTCGGGCAGAAGGGAATCCCGATATAAATACTGATCCGGCCCGCCACCTTTTGCAACCAAGGCCTTTGGACCTCCCCGACGGCGGCTAAATGTGCCGCTTTTTCCGGAGCGAGCATAAACTGGGCCTGCAGACGTTCCTTTACTTCCGCCGGGCTAAACCCTAAGTCCCGCAGGTAATGGTAGAGCTTGCTTGGGCGAACGCCGGTAAGAATTCCCCAGGGTGGCGCCGGCCGGCCAATTTTCTGGAGTAAAACCAAGGCCCCTTTGCGCACCATTTCCTTTTGGCGCTGGGTAAAAGCATTCATATCGTAGCGGGAATCACCGATCTCCCGGTCCGTAAAAGTCACCTGGGCACTCTGCCGCCCACTGATCCGCCCCTGACAGGTCAGCTCCTGCTTTGTCCCGCTGATCGTGATGGCGATCCGGTAGTCGGCGGAACCACTTGTAAAAACCGCCTCCGGATCGACCGCAAGCACCATGTTTTCCATGTTGGGGATGTTCCCCGGTAAATTACACTCCAGTGCGTAAGAGGTCATTTATTCCCCACCAAATTGCTTCAAAAATGGATTGAACTGTTTTTCCCGCCCGATGGTGGTCTCCGGTCCATGACCGGGGAAAACCCGGGTTTCGGCGGGCAGTTGAACCAATCGCTGCAGACTTTGGTCCAAAGTTGCCTGGTCACCACCGGGGAGATCGGTCCGGCCGACACTGCCGGCAAAAAGGGTATCCCCACTAAACAGTAGTCCGGACGTGGCGATACAGATGCCGCCAGGAGTATGCCCCGGCGTATGGTTAATCTTCAGCATTTGCGCCCCTAAACACAGGACATCGCCATCAGCCAGCAACTGGTCCGGCGTGACTACTATTGGCCGGCTAAAAACAACGGAAAGGTTAAGGTTGGGATTGGTTGCCATCTCGGCATCGGCGGCATGGATGGCGACAATGGCACCAGTGTTGGCCTTTAACTCATTAACCCCGCCAATATGGTCGTAATGACCATGGGTAAGCAGAATATACTTTAATTTCAACTTTTTCTGCGTAAGCTCCGCCCAAATCTCCTGCGGTGGACCGCCCGGGTCAAAGCAGGCGGCTTCCAAACTTTCTTCATCCCACAACAGATAGCTGTTGACTTCCAGTTCGCCAAGGACGAACTGTTGTAGTCTCATGTTGATCCCACCTTATTTTTTTAACGGATCGGGCCGATCCGCTTTAGCGGCCAAAAGCGCCAAAAAGCCCGGCCGACAATGTTTTTCCGGGGGAGAGTCCCCCAATAATGACTATCCCAACTTTGGTTCCGGTTGTCCCCCAAAACGAAATACTCGTCCTCACCAACCGTGATCGGCCCGAATTCATAAATGGGACGGCGTTCCGGCGAAATATATTCCTCTGTAAGGGGAACACCGTTAATCCAGACTTTGCCTTCGGCGATCTCCACAGTCTCGCCGGGCAAGGCCACGATCCGTTTGATAAAATCATCCAGTCTTACCGGTTCCCCCTGGCGGCCCTGCTGTTCATTGGCCAGGTAATTTGCTTTCTCCGTTGGATGAAAAACAATAATGTCACCCCGGCGGGGTTCACGAAAGCGGTAGGAGACCTTCTCTACCAAAAAGCGGTCCCATTCGATGATCGTCGGCCGCATCGACGGGCTGGGTACATACCGCGCTTCCACGACAAAGGTACGTAAAAGCAAAAACAGAACCAGCGCCGGCAGAACGACCTCCAGGATCTCCCGGAAGATAGTTTTAAATTTCAAAGCCAATCTCCTCCCAAACGCAATGGGGATATGTCCACATTTAATCTTGAACGTAAAAAACAAAAGACAGTTCCGGCGGATAGCAAAAATCATATTATAAAAGGCCCCCAAATTACGGGAGGGCCTTGTAAAAACAAATAAACGGAGCCTTTCCGAAGGATAAGAAAATGTTTTGTGGAATTAACGATCCACCGCTTCTTTCAGTGCTTTCCCCGGTTTGAAAACCGGTACCTTCCTGGCTTTAATTTGGATGGCAGCTCCGGTTTGCGGATTCCGGCCCGTCCGGGCACTTCTCTCTTTCACCTCAAAACTGCCGAACCCGACCAGTTGAATCTTGTCTCCCTTGGATAAAGTTTCGGTCATCACTGAAAAAAGCGCGTCAATAGCTTTCCCCGTGTCTTTCTTCGTTAAACCGCACTTTTCGGCGACTTGATCGATCAACTCAGTTTTCGTCATCAACCTTCACCTCCTTCTGATGCACCCAATAAGTGCATTATGGAAAGTAGTAATCAATAGTTCCCTTGGAAATTGCATTTATCTATTCTAGATAATTCCCCGTTCTCCTTCCGTCTAACCGAAAAATATTTTCCCCGCCCCAGTCATCTGGTTCTTTGGCCGGCTTTTTTTAAAAAATTAAAGCCGTGTTTTACACGGCTTTCCCAGCTAGAGATGGGTTTCTAATTAAATTATAATACAGATCAGCCCACCGCTGCCTTCATTCAAAATTTTGGTCAATGTTTCTTGCAGTTTTTCTTGGGCATGAGGTGGCATCCGGCTTAATTTAGCTTGGATCCCTTCCTTGACCAAGTCATGAAGGGTCTTGCCAAAGAACTCGGTTTTCCAGATCCCCTCCGGATCTTTCTCAAATTCCTCCGTTAAAAAGCGGACAAATTCTTCCCCTTGTTTCTCCGTACCAACTACCGGAATAACTTCCGTCTGGATATTGGCTTTGATAAAGTGATAGGATGGCGCTGATGCCCGGATACGCACCCCGCACCGGCTCCCTTGTTGAATAAGCTGGGGTTCGGCAAATTCGATCTCATCCATTTGCGGCATAACCAGACCGTAACCGAACTCGCGCACTTGAGCTAGGGCCCCGGCTACCTTTTGGTATTCCTTTTTCACCGCAACCAGTTCTTGGATATTCCGTAAAAGGTCCCCATTGTTCTGCAGGGATAGACCGGTCATTTCCTGTAACACTTGATAGAAGAGGGCTCCGGCCGTCTGGATCCGGATCACAACGGTGCCCTTCCCCAAATCGACCTTGTCGAGAATAACCTCTTCCATGTGTTCGGTGCTGCGCAGAGTAGCCAAGACCTCTTCGATATCCTGCACTTTTTCCACCGGGGCAACCGCGGACATCACCGCTTCTTCGTAAGCGCACCGGAGCCAATGGTCGGCGGGCAACTCTTCGATCCAATCCACAAAATTGACCTGAATCTCCTGGACAGGGAACATCTTTAAGACACTCTGCATTATACGGTTCACTTCATCGACTTCCATCCGCAAACAATTCACCGACAGCACCGGAACTTTGTATTTCTCCTTTAAGGTTTCGACCAAGGCCAAAGTCTCCGTGGCTTCCGGATGAATCGAGTTGACAAGGACAACAAAGGGTTTACCCAAGGTGGCCAGTTCCGCCACGACCTTCTCTTCCGCGGGCAGATAATTCTCCCGTGGGATTTCGGTAATACTCCCGTCGGTGGTGACCACCAAACCAATGGTGGAATGGTCCTGGATCACTTTTCGTGTCCCCATCTCGGCCGCCACCTGGAAAGTGACCGGCGTTGTGCTCCAGGGTGTGAGCACCATACGCGGCCCAGTCTCATCTTGATAACCCCTGGCGCCCTCAACGGTATACCCGACACAGTCCACCATCCGCACCTTTAGTTCAACCTGGTCAAATTTGAGGGGAACCGCCTCATCCGGAATAAACTTGGGTTCCGTCGTCATAATCGTTTTGCCGGCACCACTTTGGGGCATTTCATCCATGGTGCGCTCGCGATAGTGCTGATCGCTGATGTTCGGTAAGACCATTAATTCCATAAAACGCTTGATAAAAGTGGACTTCCCGGTTCGCACCGGCCCGACAACACCAATATAGATGTTTCCATTCGTACGTTCGGCGATATCTTTAAAAATATCAAACCGTTCCAATCCTTCTCCCCCCTTTTCTCCTTCAAGTTCAACCGAAACGGCAAGTGTCTTTCTTCGCACACACCTCCCAAAGGCCTTAAATTCTTTGGACTCCGTTCCATCAGATTGATCTCAATATATATACAACAGAAGAATAACCGTTATGCTTTTCCGGTCCAAATTCCCCGGCCAGATCGTTGTCGCCCGGATCCGGGGTCTGTTTATCTATATGAAGGTCAGACCTAAAATAGGACAAAAAAAAACAACCCATCCGGGTTGCGCTCTCATGAGTTACCGATAAATAGCTTCTTGTCATATCTAGCGGGAAAGAACCAAGGTGGTATAGTCCAGTGGTCCAGTACCGAAAAGCCAATAAGTTTTGGCCTCTCCTGTACTGCTGACCTCGTTCACCCCGATCTGAACCGGTATCTCCCGGTGGTTCGGAGCAAGACCCAAGTTGGACAGGGCAATGTCAACAGTTAAGAAATAGCCCTCCGGAACGGGGAACGACCGTACCATTACACTTGTCCGGCGCCAGGAGGCACCGGAGATGTTCAGGAGCGGTTCTTTAATCTTACTGCTGGGCAAGAGATATAAAGTTACCGGCGTTGAACCCTGCGGCCAAAAAGAAAGCCGCAGATGATCACTGCCTCGAAAATCCAAGGAATAATCGTCTTGAAAGGTTAAAAAAAGATCCTTGACGTAAAAGCCCAGATATAATTGCTCCTGATCGAAACCGGCCCAGAGGCGTAAATTCATACCTCCAGGCAAAGAAAAGTCATAAGCGGCCGTGCTTTCCCGCCAGGCTTTCTCCGGGAGCGTTCCGGCAAAACTTTCATTAACCCGGACCGCTTTTAAAGGAACGTCCGCCGCTCTTGAAGGGGTTCCCAACACCAAAAACAACAAAACCAGCAGAAAGCCCTCTCTAACCAATTTCTTGGTCATTTTGATCGCTCCCTTCCGCAGCCGTAGGTGCCATCTTCGGCACCGCTCGGCCTGATCCTTTTGCGGAAATGCTGGAAACCCCCAAATTCGGTTAGAAAATATCTTCCGTTTCGGAACGGCGCTCGCGAATCATCAGATCTTCCACCGCCTGGCGGGGTGGATAATCCTCAAACAACACTTGGTACATCTTCTCCACGATCGGCAATTCAACCTGGAACTTTTTACTGAGCGCATAAGCTGCTTTCGTAGTGGGGACACCTTCCACCACCATTGGTGTGGAGGCCAAAATCTCCTCCAGGCGGCGGCCTTTCCCGATCTCCCGGCCCGCCCAAGCGTTTCTACTATGCCGACTGGCGGCCGTCACAAAAAGATCTCCCAGCCCAGACAAGCCGGAGAAAGTTTCGGGTTCCGCCCCCATCATTACACCCAGGCGGCGCATCTCCGCCAGGGCCCTGGTCACCAAAGCGGCCTTGGTGTTGTCCCCAAAGTTTAAGCCATCACAGATCCCGGCGGCCATCGAAAAAACATTCTTTAAAGCGCCACCAAGCTCCACGCCAAGCCGGTCCCGGTTTGTATAGACCCGGAAATACGGTGACATAAAGATTTCCTGCACCTCTTCGGCTACTTTTAAATCGGGCGACGCGACGACGGTGGCCGACGGCAGGCGGCGGCTCACTTCTTCGGAATGATTCGGACCCGAAAGAACCACAATTTCATGGTGGAGAGCAGATAGTTCCTCCTTTAAAACCTGGGACAGGGTTTTCAGCGTTTGGATCTCCAAACCTTTTCCGGCGTTAACGACAACCGTTTCCGGGGCAAGATGGGACGCAAATTGCTTCGCCGTGGTGCGTACCCACTGCGAAGGCACAACAAAAGTCACGAGCTCCGCCCCGTCCACCACTTCGGCCGGATCGGTGCTGGCTCTCAGTTCCGCGGGCAGCACAACCCCGGGAAGAAAGCGTTCATTGGTATGTTTTTGGTTGATCTCCGCCATCGTCTCTTGTTCATAAGCCCACAGCATAACCTGGTGTCCGTTCTCCGTCAGCAATTTGGCAAGCGCGGTACCCCAACCCCCTGCTCCAACTACTCCAACCTTCATTTATGAATCCTCCTTAGCCTTTTTCCGTAAGATTTTGTTTTCGGTGCCGTTCATAATCCGCTGAATGTTGGCGCGATGTCGAGAAATTGCCAAGAGACAGGCCAGTACGGCATAGAAAAACAGATCCGTATTCCCCGGATATAAGACCAGACAACTCAAGGGCAAGCCCAAAGCCGCAACGATTGAGGAGAGGGAGACATAGCCGCTCAGCAGCAAAGTGATGATCCAGAGGGGGGTGATGACCAAGAGTGTAGCCGGGGCCAAGACAATAATGGTCCCGAAAGAGGTGGCAATCCCTTTTCCCCCTTTAAATTTGAATTGAAGCGGCCAGTTATGACCGGCAATTACCGCCAGGGCGCACCAGGGGGCAATCTCGGGTACGCCCAACCAACCGCCAAGCAAACAACCGATGACCCCCTTTAACGTATCGCCAACTAGGACGATCAAACCGAAGAGCGGTCCTAAAATTCGGTAAACATTGGTCGCTCCCGGATTTCCGCTCCCTTTCTTGCGCACATCCACACGGAAAATAAGGGCAATCAATTCTCCGAACAAAATACCGCCAAGAAGATAACTGAGGACGACTGCTAAAACTATCCGCATCATGTACACTCCCGCTTATTTTTGGTTATTCTTTCGCCCTTGCCCGCACCAAAAAATGGATCGGCGAACCGATAAAACCAAAGTTTTCTCTTATTTGGTTCTCTAAAAAGCGGCGAAAAGAAAAGTGCATCAGGGAAGGGTCGTTTACCCACAACTGAAAAGTGGGGGGTTTGACCTTGACTTGCGTTGCATAATAAACCCTAAGTTGCTGTCCCTTATGGGATGGAGGTTGGTGGCGAAATAAAGCTTCACGGAGCAGTGCGTTCAAAGCACGGGTTGGAATCCGCTTGCTAAACTCATTCGCCACGTTAAAAACTTCCGGCAAGACTTTTTGCACCCGTTGTCCCGTTTTGGCCGAGATAAAAAGAACCGGTGCATAATCCAAAAAGGAAAGTTCGGTCCGGAGTTTCTCGACATACGTTTTAGCGGTCCGGTCGTCTTTTTCCACCAGATCCCACTTATTAACGACCAAGATCACTGCTTTCCCGGCTTCATAGGCGATTCCGGCGACTTTCTTATCCTGTTCAGCCAAAAAATCGGTTGCATCCAGCACCACCAGGACCACATCCGCCCTTTCCACCGCCCGGATGGCCCTGAGCACGCTATAATACTCGACGGCCTCCTCTACCTTGGCTTTACGCCTGATGCCGGCGGTGTCCACCAGGATATAGTTGGTCCCTTGGTACTGAAATGGGGTATCAATCGCATCACGCGTCGTTCCCGGAATGGGACTGACGATCACCCTTTCTTCCCCCAAGAGCGCGTTGAGGAGAGAAGACTTGCCCGTATTCGGCCGCCCAATCAGGGCAACACGGATCGCGTCCTCCTCCTCTTTTTGCTGGACGGGAAATTCAGCCACCGTTTGGTCTAAAAGGTCGCCAAGGTTTAAGGCATGTTCGGCCGAGACCAGGATCGGCGGTCCGAGCCCCAGCGCGTAAAATTCACTGGCTAACGACGGGTCATAGGTATCGACTTTATTACCCACCAAAATCAGTGGTTTTTTTGTTTTCCGCAAGAGGTCGGCGATCTCCTGATCCAAGGGATGCAACCCTTCCCGGGCATCAACTACAAACCAGATCACATCGGCTTCTTCAATCGCCAATTTGACCTGGTTATAAACTTTGACGTCTAAAGGGTCATTTTTGTTACCGGTAATTCCGCCGGTATCCACCAGCAAGAATGTTTTTTCCATCCACGCGGTCTCCCGGTAAAGCCGGTCCCGGGTGATCCCGGGGATATCTTCCACAATGGCGAGCCTTTCCCCGATCACCCGGTTGAACAAAGTGGATTTTCCGACGTTCGGGCGGCCAACAATGGCCACAATCGGTTTGGGCATCAATCATCCTCCAATCCAAGCAAAGTTTTGACCACGACCTCTCCGCTAACGGGAAGGACTTTTACCGGATGTGGAACGCGCGCCCGCAACTCATCCACCGTCATCCCATCTAAAAAATCATTCTCCGGCCGGCGGAGCATAACCTGGGGAAGCAACAGGGAGGTCCCAGGTTTTAGCGGGGTCTCCGCCAAGGCGCGCCGGATATCGCCTCCGGTGACCAGTCCGGTCACCGTGACCTCCGGACCGAAAAAATGGTTCGTTACGGGTAAGATCGCCAGTTCAATCCGGGGAAAAACCTCTGTAAGCATGCGGCGAAGCTCGGTCCACAGGCCAACCGCACCGGTTCCGGTAATGACCGTAAAATGGCCCGCCTTCCCACGCCGCTGTCCTTCCCCGGCCAACTTAGTCAGGGTTTGTTGAAACTCGGTTTTGAACAAAGGCCACAAACCAACCCCATTCTCCAATTGGAGCAGGTCTTCATAGGCCTCCAGGGGAGGAAACTCCTGTTCCGCCTGGAGGTAAAACTCATCGGCCGCAAAAACCAGCCTGCTCCCGTAGGCGCTCAGAAATCGCTCTTGCGCACGATGGACAAGCTTTAACACCGCCCGGGCTTCTTCCCGTGTAAAAAGGCGCAATGGGGTGAGCCCCGTCCGGTGGCGGGTCAATCCCACCGGAACAATGGCCAGTGTTTGCAAGTGTGGCCAGAACGCCCCCAAATCAGCGATGGTTTTTTCCAAAATCGGACCGTCGTTAATGCCGGGACAAAGGACCGCTTGGGCGTGAAAGTGACACCCCCAGGCCGCCAGTTGCCGGAGGTGCGCCAGAATCTCCCCGGCCCGCCGGTGGCCAAGCAAGCGGACCCGTATTTCCGGGTCGGTAGCGTGCACCGAAATGTAGAGCGGGCTTAAACGAAGCTCCTGGATTCGCTGCCAATCGGCGTCACTCAGATTGGTTAAGGTAATATAACTTCCTTGGAGAAAAGAAAGGCGGTAATCATCGTCTTTTATGTACAACGACGGCCTTAGCCCCGGTGGCATCTGGTCGACAAAACAGAACAAACAACGGTTACGGCAAGGCTTGATGCCGTCAAAGACAGCCGCCGTAAAGGACAACCCCAACCCTTCGCTCTCGGCTTTCTCCACCTCATACTCCCAATACTCCCCGTTTTCCTTCTCCACCTCTAAAACGAGGTGTTCCTGGGCTTCTTCCATCTGGTAAGTGATGAGGTCCGGTATTCTTTTTCCGTTGATCTTCACGATCCGGTCACCAGGCTGCAATCCGAGACGGGAAGCCAAACTGTGGGGGGCGACGGCTGCAACCACGGCAACCGGTTTTTCTCTACGCAAGTTGGATCCTTCCTTAATTTATAGACGTTAAAAACTCGGCAGTAGTTTCTTCCTTCCCTAATCTACCCCGTTTTTCTTTCCCTAATTGCGTGTGAAGGGCAGAAAAAAGGAGAGAATAAGGGCGAAAGGGGAATTGTGATGTCCTGGCGACGTTTTGGATTCAAGTTTGCCGCCGCTTTTCTTGTGGTTTTCGGCCTTGGTTATCTCCTGCCCAACTTTTCGGTGCTTCCGGTTTCCACCGCCGCGTTCGCGGGACTGACCATTGCCGGACTCAGTTTTTGCGTGGAAACCCTCATCCTAAAGAAAGATGTACTACCCTTCACCTATGGCTTAATCAGCTTTTTCCTTTCCTTGTTTGGGCTGGCCTTCTTGAAGATGGGCGCCGCGATCGATTTATCCTGGTTGGGTTTGCTCGCGGCCGCGTTGATCATCGGACTTGTTGATCTTATTATTCCCTCCACCCTCAATTAAAGCGGAAGCACCGCTTAGTTCATCGCCGGCCGGTATGGCCAAAACCACCGTCCCCGCGCCCGGTCTCTTCCAACTCACCACAGAGGAGCCATGTGCTTCGTACCACCGGAGCCACCACCAGTTGTGCAATGCGGTCGCCCCGTTTAATCAGAAATCCGTTCCGTCCGTGGTTGATTAAAAGCACTTTAATCTCCCCCCGGTAGTCTTGATCAATCGTTCCCGGGGCATTCAAAACGGTGACCCCGAATTTGGCCGCCAAACCGCTCCGGGGCCGGATTTGTCCTTCGTAACCGTCCGGCAGCGCGATGGCAAGCCCGGTCGGAACCAAAGCGTACTCCCCGGCGGGAAGCAGAAGATCCTCCTCCACCGCCGCCAAGAGATCCATACCCGCCGCGCCGGCGGTCATATACTTCGGTAAAGGAAGATCACCGGCATGGGGCAACTTTTTGACTTTAATCTGGATCGGTGGCATCATCATTCTTCCATCCTTTGGCAACCGCTTCGTCTTCTTCTTGGAAGGGGCCCAGCGCGGCTAGGGTGACCTGTTCTTCCTGGAAAAGATCACTGGAGATCCGGATCAAATCTTCCGCGGTCACCCGTTCCACCGCGGCTAAAACCTCTTCGGGCGGGATAAAACGGCCATAAAATAATTCGGACTTGGCCAGGCGGGTCATCCGGTTGGTCGTATTCTCCAGACTAAGCCAGAGGTTTCCTTTGATCTGTTCCTTCGCCCGGTTTAATTCTTCGGTCGGTACCGGCTCTTCCCTTAGGCGTTTGAGCTCTTTCCAGATGAGCGAAAGGACCCGGGGAAAGTTTTTCCGGCTGGTCCCGGCGTAAATGGAGAATAAGCCGGTATCACGAAAAGCCGAGTAATAAGCACCGGTGGAGTAGACCAGTCCGCGCTCCTCCCTTAACTCCTGGAACAACCGGGAAGAAGAACTCCCCCCCAAAAGATTGTTGAGGACCAATAACCCATAACGGTCTTGGTGTTTCCGGTGGAAACCGGGGACCCCGATACAAAGGTGCACTTGTTCGGTGTCTTTCTTCCGCAAACAGGTTGTCCCTGCGGTCTGAACGGGGCTGCTTTCCCCCGGCGTAAAACTCCCCCGCAAATTTCGCCAAAAGGCATTGCATTCCTCCACCAGCCGGCTTACCTCGAAATTACCCGCAATGGCCAGACAGGAATTGTCCGGCGTGTAAAATCGTTCTTTAAAGCGGATTAAATCCTCGCGGCTGGTCCGTAAGATACTTTCCGGTGTGCCGAGGATTGGATGGCCAAGCGGATGATCTTTCAGCAGGGTTTGGACCATCAGGTCATAGATTAGTTCATCGGGATTGTCTTCGTACATCCGCACCTCTTCGAGGATGACATTTTTCTCTTTTTCCAGTTCTTCCGGGGCAAACAAGGGGTTGATTACCATATCGGCCAGCAATTCCAGGCCCAAGCGGAGATGCTGGTCGAGAATTTTTACGTAATAACAGGTGTATTCTTTTGTGGTAAAAGCGTTTAAATGCCCCCCCACCGCATCAATCGTTTCGGCGATCTTCCGGGCCGACCGTTGTTCGGTTCCTTTGAAGAGCATGTGCTCGAGCAGGTGGGAGATGCCTTGTTCCGCAGGGGATTCGTTCCGCGAGCCGCAGGCGACCCAAAAACCAATCGCCACGGAACGAACGCTTGGGATGTGTTCGTAAACTAAAGTTAAGCCGTTTTCGAGTTTTGTTCGGTTTGACATTCGCGAAATCTCCTCATTCCGATTCTTCATAATCATATTCTCCATAAATCGACAGCGTAATCAATCTTCATTGGCGCGGTTCGCGCGGCATGTGTGGTTTATTTTTTTTGTAAAAAGATCTTGGGACCCGATTCTATTCGCGATGCGAAGGAAAAACCCTTTCATTTGTAGACAATTGCAATCAATCCTTTACTTTATAATTAAAATTTTGTAAAGGACAGCTTCCCCCTTTGAATTTGAAGTTCTATACTGAACTGGTTTAATCTACATAAAGGTTTCTGCGCGGCGGAGCGCGAATCTAATTAAGGCGATTTAGTTTATGTTAACATGAGGGGTAATTAAATGGAGCAAAACATTCTCACCACCGTTCTGGCGCTGCTGGTCTATCTTTCTTCTGCGCTGTTTGGTGGCGGCGGCGACGCTACCGATCCGCACCTCCCGCCCACCACCGGCTCTGCGCAATCCCCCTCCATGACCTCGGCTTTACCTTCAACCGTTGCGGTTTCGGCGGAAACGGTCAGTATGCGCTCAGAACCTGTCACGAAAGCTAATGTGATTCGCCAGCTTCCGAAGGGAACTGTCCTTGCCGTGCAGGATGAAAAGGACGGCTGGTACCAAGTGTCCGACGGACAAGGCAATTCCGGCTGGGTTGTCAAATGGGCCGTGAAACCAGGTTATGTTACGGTCCCGGCGACTCTGCAACAACGGGAAGTCTTTGGCTACTATGCCGAAAGCTATAATGGTGACACTCGCGCCTTAAATTCGTTTACACAAAATACCAGCACCATTACGACCATCGCGCCCTTTTTCTACCGGGTAGAGCAAAACGGAAAAATCAGTGGTCAGACCAAACCCCAGTTGATCCAGGCCGCGAAGAGTACAGGTGTCAAGATCCTGGCCGTCGTCACCAACATTGATTCCTCGTCCAGCTTTAACAAAAAGACCGTAAGCTCCCTTTTAAGAAATAAATCCGCCCGGAGTACGGCAATCAGAGAGATCCTTAATCTGCTAAAGGATAACGGGTATTCCGGTGTTAATATTGACTTTGAAGGGGTTCCCCCGGCTGACCGGCCTTATTTAACCGCCTTCTTCCGGGAACTGGCCGCCACTTTACGGGCCAATAATTTACTGGTCACCGCCGCGTTACCCGCGAAAACTGCCACCGAGGAATGGTCCGCCTGGTCGGGGGCCTACGATTACCAAGCAATCGCCCCTTACTTGGACTTAGCGGTCCTGATGACTTATGACCAGCATTATGCGGGTGGACCGGCCGGTCCGGTGGCATCCCAACCTTGGGTCGACAGCGTCTTGACTTATGCGCTCCGTTATTTCGCCCCGCAAAAATTGGTCATGGGTATCGCCGCCTATGGGTACGACTGGAATGACCGTTCCGGACGGGCTTTAAACTACACGGCAATTCAGTCCTTAATCAAGAAACACAAGATCGTCCCCGATTGGCACGAAGAATATAAAACACCCTATTTCACCTACACTGAAGGTGGAGTCCGTCATGAAGTCTGGTACGAAAACCGCCGGAGTACCGCCGCCAAACTGGAACTGGTTAAGAAATACAACCTCCGCGGGGTCGCCATCTGGCGTTTAGGTTACGAAGACCCGGGAATCTGGAGTATTTTATAACAGAAAGAGGAGAGCATACCCTCGTGACGGAAGGGAAAGCGCTCCTCTTTTTTTGTTGGGTCAACCCTATCCTTAGGCAAATTGGAATTATTTAAAAATCCGGTTCGTGATCCTTAATAGCGCCAAAACCACAAGCGCACCAAGAAATACCGTCAGATGAGGAATGAAGGTTTGGATATTGGCGGTGGCAGACTGACTGAACACGTTCAACACCCGGGCCACGCCGGGAACGCGGTACTGCTCAAGCAAGGGAATCGAGCCCAGAACCAGACCGATAATTAAAGGCCACACCTGCCGTTTGTTCATGAAGATGACCATCAGAACGAAGGCAATAAGTAAGACACCGCCATAGACTTTAATCCAACCAAAGTTAATGTAAATTTTGTGTGTATTGACCACCAATGTTTCGGTGCTCTCGGCGACCAACGGCTGCAACAGGAAGAAAAGCGCGATGACCGTAAAAGCACTGAAGAGAATCGTCCCTAAAAGGCCGCGCAAATCTGTTTCTTTCATTAATATACCCCTCCTTTTAGTTAATTAATATTAATTCGCGGACGATCAAATTATACCTTCTTTTGCCCCTCTTCCTTTCCCCCGAAAAAAGCCAGTTTTCCCCGGACTGCCAAGCATAACGAAAACCTTATTAAAACTTGTAATTTTCGGTTGCAAAGAAAAAAAGAAAAACCCTTGACTCTTCCCTCCGATCTGCTTATAATTATGGTTGTTGTTTCGGTTTAGCATTGGTAAACTTGGAGTTTAATTACATTAAAATAAGACAAGGATGAAGTAAATGAAAATCGGGGAAAAAATCAGGCGTTTGCGGATTAGGAACCAATTAACCCAAGAGGAGTTGGCCAATCGTTGTGAACTGTCGAAAGGCTTCATTTCCCAAGTGGAACGGGATCTGACCTCCCCTTCAATCGCAACCTTGCTTGACATTCTGGAATGCTTGGGAACGAACATCAATGAGTTTTTCAACGAAACCGTCGATGAAAAAATTGTTTTTAAACGAGACGACATTTTTATTCGGGAAGATCCGGAGTTAAAACACCAGATCCATTGGATTGTGCCCAATTCCCAGAAAAACCGGATGGAGCCCATCCTGGTCAATCTGGAGCCCGGCGGAACCACCAAAGTAGACGACCCCCACGACGGCGAAGAATTTGGGTTTGTTTTAGCCGGTTCCGTCAATCTCCATCTGGGCAAACAGGTCTTTAAGGCCAGAAAGAATGAGAGTTTCTACTTCAAGGCTGTCGCCAGCCATTATCTCTCCAATCCAGGATCGACCAACGCAAAAGTGCTTTGGGTTTCAACTCCACCCAGTTTTTAAGGTTCTTTAATTATAGTGAGAGAGAGATCATTAACAATCGCGGAGGGTAGTGGAATGCAGCAGCAAAATATCATTCATCTGGTCGACATCTGCAAGGATTATAACGGGACGGAAGCGCTAAAAAACATCAACCTTTATATCCGAAAAAATGAATTTTTGACGCTGCTTGGACCCAGTGGTTGTGGGAAAACAACAACCCTGCGGATTATTGGCGGGTTTGAAGAACCGACCAGCGGTGACCTTTTTTTTAACGGGGTAAGAATCAACGATCTCCCCGCCTACAAACGGCGGGTAAATACTGTCTTCCAAAAATACGCTCTCTTTCCTCATCTAAACGTCTTTGAAAACGTCGCCTTTGGGCTGAAGATCAAAAAGATCGATAAAAAGGTCATTGAGGAAAAAGTCCGTACCATTCTCAGCCTCGTGAACCTGGAAGGATACGAAAAACGCGAGATCGATTCCTTAAGCGGCGGCCAACAACAGAGAGTGGCCATTGCCCGCGCTCTGGTCAATGAGCCGGAAGTCTTGCTTCTGGACGAACCTTTGGGGGCCCTTGACCTGAAACTGCGGCAAGAGATGCAGATCGAACTGAAGAATATGCAAAAAAGACTGGGCATCACTTTTGTCTATGTCACCCATGACCAGGAAGAGGCGCTTTCCATGTCGGACACCGTGGTGGTCATGAAAGACGGAACGATTCAGCAGATCGGGACCCCCATTGATATCTATAATGAACCGAAAAACGCTTTTGTCGCCGATTTTATCGGCGAAAGCAACATCATCGACGGGATCATGCACCGCGATTATCTGGTGGAGTTTGCCGGTTTACAATTTGACTGTGTTGACCGGGGTTTTGCCGAGGCGGAGCCGGTTGATGTGGTGGTTCGTCCGGAAGATATTCAAGTGGTGTCTGAGGATGCCAGTGCCCTCCGCGGTGAAGTCAAAGCGGTAACCTTTAAAGGGGTACACTACGAGATGCTGGTTGACAGTGCAACCAACCCTGCCTACCGTTGGAAGATCCATAGTACGGAGATGGCGCCGGTGGGCGCGAAAATCGGGCTAAAGATTCTGCCCGACGCTATCCATATCATGAAAAAGGTGGCCGCAAAATGAAGAAAAACTGGGTGAGTTATCCCTATCTTCTTTGGATGCTGGTCTTTATTTTCCTCCCCCTCCTGCTGGTGCTCTTTTATAGCGTGACCACCCGGACTGAGGAGGGGCTTACTTTTACGCTCGAGCATTTTCAGCGGTTTATGGAGCCAATCTATCTTAAAGTCCTCTTCCGTTCGGTTAAGTTAGCCGTGATCTGTACGGTAATCTGCCTGGTCCTCGGTTATCCCATGGCGATGATCCTGGCCGGAAACCATTTTAAACGGAAGCAAATCATGGTCTTTCTTTTTGTGATGCCAATGTGGATGAATTTTCTGCTCCGCACCTATGCTTGGATGACCCTTCTGGAAAGAACAGGCTTGATCAACACCTTTCTTTCGTGGCTGGGGCTGCCCACCTTAAATCTGCTCTATACGGAAGAAGCAGTTGTGTTGGGGATGGTCTATAATTTTCTCCCTTTTATGGTGCTCCCCATCTATTCGGTGCTGAGTAAGATCGATAAAAGCCTGATTGAAGCCGCCCAAGACCTGGGGGCCGACGATTTCACCATTTTTCGGAAAGTTACTTTCCCGCTGAGTCTACCCGGAGTGCTTTCCGGCATCACCATGGTTTTTATGCCGGCGGTAACCACCTTCGTGATCTCGCGGTTGTTGGGCGGCGGACAGTTCACCATGATTGGCAACCTAATTGAACAACAGTTTTTGGTAGTCGGTGATTGGAATTTCGGCTCGGCCATTTCCATGGTGATGATGCTGGTGATCCTGATCAGTATTGGTGTCATGTCCAAGTACGAAAAGGAAAATGAAGGGAGTGGGCTCTTTTGATCCGGTTTCTAAAGAAAAGCTACGCCGCCTTAATCTACCTGTTTTTATACGCGCCCATCCTCATTCTCCTGGTCTTTTCCTTTAATGCCTCCAAAGCAAGGGGAAACTGGACAGGGTTCACCTTAAAGTGGTATCTGGAACTCTTTCAAGACCGGCAGATTATGAAAGCCCTTTACCATACAATCATTATTGCCGTTCTCTCTTCCACCATCGCCACGGTCATTGGCACGGCGGCCGCCATTGGGATTCACAACATGAAAAAGCTGAAGAAGAAGATTGTCATGAACATCACTTATATCCCGGTGGTCAATCCGGATATCGTGACGGGCTTATCTTTAATGCTCCTGTTCATCTTTACCAATTTTCGCCTTGGTTTTGTCTCTTTACTTTTGTCCCATATTACCTTTAACATTCCCTATGTTATCCTATCCGTTCTGCCCAAGTTAAAACAGTTGGACAAAAATCTTTATGAGGCGGCTTTGGATCTGGGGGCCACTCCCCTTTATGCCTACCGGAAAGTTATTCTCCCCGAGATCATGCCGGGGGTCATTACCGGACTTCTGCTCGCATTTACGCTCTCCATCGACGACTTTGTAATTAGTTTCTTTACCACCGGCTCCGGGGTCTCTACCCTGTCGATCATTGTCTATTCGATGGCGCGGCGCGGAATCAATCCAAAGATCAACGCCCTTTCAACCCTGCTCTTCGTGACGGTCCTCCTCTTGTTGGTCATCGTTAATTTGCGGACGTCCGGAACGTCCCATGATCATAAAAAAAGGAGTGAGCAAAAATGGTGAAGAAAAACCGGATTCTGCTGGCGGCGGTCCTCTTGGCGGTTTTTGTCTTAACCTTTTCGTCCTGCGGCCGGGACAAGCGGGTGGTGCTGAACGTTTACAACTGGGGAGACTACATTGATGAATCCGTAATCGACCTCTTTGAAAAGAAGTATAACATCAAAGTGAATTACGATACCTTCAGCACCAACGAGGATATGTATGTCAAGATCAAATCCGGCGGGGCGGACTACGATGTACTCTTCCCGTCCGACTACACCATCGAACGGATGATCAGGGAAGACATGCTGCATAAACTGGACTTTAACAACATTCCGAACTTCAAATACATTGACGACCGTTTCAAAAACCTTGGCTATGACCCAAACAATGAATATTCCGTTCCTTATATGTGGGGGACAGTCGGCATTCTTTACAATAAAACGATGGTTGATGAACCGGTGACCAGTTGGCGGATTCTTTGGGACGAAAAGTACAGTAAACAGATCCTGATGCTCGACAGTCAACGGGATTCCATCGGCGTTGCGTTGAAAATGCTTGGCTATGACATGAACACCCGGAATCTTGACGAGCTGGAAGCCGCCAAACAGGCTTTGATTCAACAAAAGCCGTTGGTCCTGGCCTACGTCGGAGATGATGTCAAGGACAAAATGATTTCGGGCGAAGCGGCTTTGGCCGTGGTCTGGTCCGGAGATGCCATTTTTATGAAAAGGGAAAACCCGGATCTGGAATACGCACTCCCCAAGGAAGGCAGTAACCTTTGGTTCGATGCCATGGTCATCCCCAAAACCAGTAAGAACAAGGCCGCAGCCGAACTCTTCATTAACTTCATGTGCGAACCGGAGATCGCTTATAAAAATGCGGATTATATCGGGTACTCCAGTCCCCACACGGAAGTGAAAAAAATGCTCGATCCGGAGCTGGTTGCCGACAAGGCGGCCTATCCTGATGAAGAAGACCTCGTCAATTACGACATCTATAAAGATCTAGGCGATTATTTGAAGGTCTACGACCGGATCTGGACCGAGGTCAAATCCCATTAAGGAATTAAGTAAATTGTTGAAAAAAGCCGCTCCTCTCCTCCGCCAAATGGTGAGGATGAGAGCGGCTTCTACTTTTTGATCATTCTTTATCGACTTAATTCATTTAAAAGCGGTCCAGACTGTCGTGGACGAAGTTTACCGCCCCATTCCCGTTCACCGGACGCGGTTTCTTTACCCCGTTTTCTTGGCCTAGGGTCCCTTTGGGCGATTTGGTTTCCTCCGTTCGCTGGGCGGACAGCAGACGGTCATCCACTTTGAACCGGGCAACATTCTCCCGTAATTTCGCCGCCTCCGCATCCAGCGCTTGGCTGGTGGCGCTAATTTCTTCAACCATCGCGGCGTTCTCCTGGGTCACCTGATTGAGCTGTTCAATCGAAGCCTGGATCTGTTCCGCCGCTCCCGCCTGCTCCCGCATGGCCGCCGCCACTTCCACAACCATATCCGAAGTTTTCTTCGTGTTCTCCACAATCCGCTGGAGCATCTCGAAGGATTTCTGGATCAACTCGTTACCACGGTCGACCCGCCGCACGCTTTCGCTGATCAATTCTTCGATTTCTTTGGCCGATTCCGCGGTCCGCCCCGCTAAATTCCGCACCTCAGCCGCTACCACCGCAAAGCCCCGCCCTTGCTCCCCGGCACGGGCGGCCTCAACCGCTGCGTTGAGGGCTAAAAGGTTGGTTTGGAAAGCAATGTCGTTGACCACCTTAATTATCTCCGCAATCTGTTTACTGCTGTTTGAGATCTCTGCCATTGCATTGATCGTTTCCACAATCGAGTGTTCACCTTCATTTACTGCTTCCAGGGTAATCTGCGCAACATGGTTGGCTTGTTCGGCATTGTTGGACACACTCCGGATTGACGAGGTCACCTCTTCGATCGTGGAGGAGATCTCTTCCAGGGATGAAGCTTGTTCCTGAGTGCGCTGGGAAAGATCCTGATTACCGGCGGCAATCTGTGCGGAAACCATCTGGACGCTCTCCGAAGAACGCACCACGTTGATAAAGGACTCTCTTAATGCTTTGGCCGTCATGTTGAGCTGAACAGCCATCTCCCCAATCTCATCCCGCCGGTCGGTAGCTAATTTAACCGTGAAATCACCCGCCGCCAGTTGCTTTAGCTTTTCATGGAAACCTAAAATTGGACGGGCCAGTGAACGGGCGAAAGTGAAGCCGATCATAACCACAATAGCGCAGATCACGACCGCCAGGAATAGGGCAAAGTCGCGCAGCTTATTGACGGCCGCAAAGGCTTCATCATAATCCACCTTCACGTTTAAACCGACCAGTTGTTCACCAAAGGTAAGCGTACTGGCGTTACCGATCACCTTCTTCCCCTGCAGATCATTGTAGACAAAAAATTGTTGGAAATCGCGGTTTCCGGCGGCAATCGCCCGTGCCGCTTCCGCTGCCGCCTCGGTGGCAATCTTGGTCCGCAAGACCGCCATCCCCTGCTGAAACCGGGGTACCGTCAGCAAGATCTGGTTCGCATCGACCAAATATGCATCGGCACTTTTACCGATTACGTCAAGACCGTCCGTCAAGATCTTACTGATGCGCGGAACATTCAATAAGAAGATCATAACCCCGTTAACCGTACCGGAAACTTCACCATTACTGTATATGGGCGTGGCGATCACCAAACAATTCTCCGCCAGGAGATCCGAATAGAAGATCTCCGATATGTTGGTCTGACCCAGCAGGGCTTTTTGGAAATATTCACGCCCGCTCAGATCATCCCGCAGACGGTTACGGTTGGTCGCGCTAACGACGATCCCTTTCCGGTTGGCAACCATAACATAGGCGAAATCGTAGCGTTCAACGATACTTTCCAAAAAGGGGGTCAAAATCAGTCGGTTTCGGTTTTCCCACATGAAGAGTTCATTTTCCGTTGCCCACGGATCATCTACATAGTAATTGAGGCTGTCGTAGACATCTTGCGTCGCCGCCGCCGCTTCGGCCACATTTTTTTGGAACGCAAACCAGGTCTCCAGATATCTTTGTTGTTGCCCATGGAAGATTTTAATTTCAGTTTCAATCGCCTCCGTGAGCGCTTGTTCCGCCAGAGAGAAGGAGACGACCAACGCCACCAACATTGGAATTAGACCGATCAAAAGAAACAGGGTAACCATTTTAGGCATCAGCTTAAGGCGATTAAACAAGACAATCCCCCCCCGTATGAACGACGTGCTATTATCTTTATCGACAAAATCTCCTTTCCAATTAATTATTAAATGACTTTTTAAGCTATTAGCAACACAATAATTTATGATGACGATAAAGACAAAAAGGACCGTTTCCGGTCCCCATGCGATCAATAATACATCAAGGCTTAAATTGGTCTCCCCACCCCGTCTTTTCTTCGTCAAACTCAGTGTTCTTTTCCAAATCAAAATTAAGCGTTCATGAGGTAACTAGTTTTGAACACTGTTTTTTTTGAAACACAGGGGTGCACTTAACATCTGGTATTCATAGATCAACTTGTCCAAGTCGGTGCTGAGTTTCAAAACTTTACTGCTTATCCCCTGCTCCCGATAGAAACGGTAGAGTTCCTGTTTCTTTTCGTTAATCAGTCTCCGCAGCTCCATTATATACACATTAACCATCCTTTCCATGTCTCCAAAAACCTCCCAATCCCCGTTTTGTTCCAGCTCATTTGTTCGCGTGGGAGAAAAAACAAGCGGTGCCCGTTTTCCGTCAACCATGAGCGCGTTTTTGGAAATTATCGATATTATTATTATCACTTTTTTTCCCCTTTTTTTCCATAAGGTCTTTTCCCCATTTTTCTCTAGTTGTTTACCCCTACGCCGGGGGCTTACCCCGGAAACTGCGGAATAAAAAAGTATCGCCCATCCTTTTCCGGCATGGGCGACACTTTTTCCCGGTTGCCTCCTGTCTTAACCCTTACAAGCGAAACCTGCTCTTTTTTTACATAGAACATTTCGTTCCCTTTCGCCTCATTCGTCAAGCTTAACGATCCCTTCTTTCACCGCCGTAACAATAAGTTCGGCCGTATTGGTCACATTTAGCTTTTTCATTATATTTGCCCGGTGGTTTTCTACAGTTTTGAGGGCAATCATCATACGCTCGGCAATCTCCCGGTTTTTATAGCCTTTCACGATCAGTTGCAATAACTCGCTCTCGCGGGGCGTAAGACTCCGACTCAGACTCTCTTTCTCCGTGATGTAATCCTCCACTAAAAGTTGGGAGATCGCCGGGCTCAAATAGGTCTCGTTATTTAAACATGCCCGAATGGCGATCATCAGTTCTTGAAAGACGGAACTTTTTAAAAGATAACCACGGGCCCCATTTTTTAAAGCTTCCCGCACAACCTCCGGTTCGGAATACATCGACAGTACAATTGGAATCGTCGGTAAATTAAGTTCCTTGAGTTTAACCAGCAACTGATTACCGTTGAAAGCCGGCATCACGATATCAATCAAAGCCACATCCGGTCGCAACCGCTTGATCAACCGCAAGGCTTTTTCCCCATCATCGGCCTCTCCGACGATCTCAATCTCCCCGGTCCGCTCAAGCAATACCCGTAGCCCTTCACGAACAATATGATGATCCTCGGCAATAACCACCCGAATCATCTTCTCCCCTCCCATGGAACCTGTGCCGTTAGGGTGAAACCCTGCCCCGGCAAAAACTTGGTTTTTAACGTTCCTCCCAGCGCCGACAGTCTTTCACCCATGCCCAAAAGACCGATTCCTCCCCCGGTCTCCGGTGGCAGTTCCGAAGGGCCTGGTCCAGACCCGTTATCTTGCACAATTAAGGAAACAAACTCGGCATCGGTTTGTAAAAGGACTTCGATCTGCGTGGCTTGGGAATGTTTCGCGGCATTGGTTAACCCTTCCTGTAATACGCGATAAAGCGTTATACTGGCCGCTTCCGAAATCGCTGGCAATTCATCTCTGGAGGAAGTAAAGATGACCGGGATCCCCACCCGTTGGGTATAGGTGCGGCAGTAATTACGAAGGGCCGGAATAAGTCCCACCGCTTCCAAAGCGGCCGGACGAAGGTCGTATGCGATATGCCTTGTCATGGTCACAACATCATCAACAAGGGTAATTATCTTACCCAGTTCCGCCCGGCATAAACAATTCCGGTAAATCGTATCGGCCACCAGCTCCAATTTGATTTTGATTGCGGTCAAGGCTTGCCCCAGTTCATCATGGAGCTCCCAAGAGATGCGCCGTCGTTCTTCCTCCAGGGTCTGGACCACCTGCTGATGAAGCTGGTGGAGTTTTTGTTTGTTGTTTTTGATCTCCATGTAAAGTTGGGCGTTACGGATCGCCAGTGAAGCCTGGGCGGCCAATCCCTGCATCAGCATCCTTTCTTCCTCGGTCACCGGCCACTCCTCACCGAAGCGGAAAAGCAAAATCGCCCCACTTACCTCTTTTCCGTTGTATAACTTGATGCCAATCAGCGACTTCAAATTAAGATGGCCGAAGACCTTTTGAAAAGCGGGGTCCTCGATGGCGGCCATGTCCTCAATTACCGTAACCTGTTCCGCGCCGCCAAAGTAACGTTCGAACAAAGCAGCGGGGATTGATGGTGTAAAAAACTGGGGGTCTTTCCCGTAACTATAATACAACCGATAGTTTTGCCGCTTCGCGTCCAAGAGGCGAATTGTCACGCAACTGGCTTTTAAACTGGTTGATACCTCAAAACAGATGGTTTCGAGAACTTCGTCCAGATCTAAGGCGGCGTTGATCGTCAAAGCCGTCCGGGCCAAAGTACTCGCCTGGTTATAAAGCCGTTGAATCTTATGCTCTTTTCGCTTCAGTTCCGTCAGGTCCACAACATTGACTACCCGGTATTTGGCTTTATTTTCCTCATCATAAACGATATACGCCGTCACCAGGACCGGAAAAATCGAGCCGTCTTTCCTGATATGCTTGGATTCATACGAGTAATATCCCGTTTGATAGATATATTCGGTAATTGCCGGTAATTGGGCCCGGTATTCTGGAGCTAAAACATCGGCAAACGGGCGACCAGTCAATTCTTGCACCGTATAACCATGCATCGCCGCAAAGTAGGGATTCATGAACTCCAGCAAGTCTCCTTCGGCCGTACCAATCACCAAACCGACCCGCGCTTGATTAAAGAATAACTCCTGGAGACGTTCTTTAATTGACGGTTTATTCCGCTTCACCCTGCTTGTCGCGGTTGGTAAATGCTCCACTCCCCAGCACCACCTTGGCAGAAATGCCGTACCGGGTCCGGGACAAATCCGGTTCACTATATTCCACTGAGAACGTTACGTACATTTTCCTCCCGGAACGGTTTGATCAAGAAGCCTTTCGCTCCATAGCTCAACGCTTCATCCACAAACCAATGTTGGCCCATGGCCGAGACCATCACCACATTGGCGCTACGGTTAATTTTCATGATCTCTTGAAGCGCGGTAATCCCGTCCATCACCGGCATGGTAATATCCATTGTGACCAGGTCCGGGTTAAGTTCCTGGTATTTCTCAACACCCTTTAAACCGTTATCGGCTTCAGCAATAACTTCATAACCGATCTTCCGCAAAATACGCTTTAACATCATGCGCATTACCATCGAATCATCGACAATCAGCGCCTTTTTCAATAGTCCACCCCCGACAAGGATCTACATTATTTAACAAAGCCTGATTTATATCCTATTATACTCTACTCCGGTCTTTCTGGTAAAGAGAGGCAACAAATAATTGACACAAAAGCAAAAACACCATCCCAACTGGGATGGTGTTGCCTTAAAGCGAGTTTAACACCTTGATGACATGATCTTTATTAAAGGGTTTCACGATAAAATTCTTTGCCCCGGCCATCACGGCTTCCCGGACGTAACTCTCCTGTCCCATCGCGGAGACGATCACAACATTGGCATTGGGGTCAAGCTTCATAAGCCCTTTCAGTGCGGTTATTCCGTCCATTTCCGGCATGGTGATATCAAGTGTAACGATGTCCGGTTGCAGCTCATTATACTTTTCCAGTGCTTCTTTTCCGTTTTCCGCTTCGCCGACAACCTCAAAGCCATTTTCGACCATGATTTTCCGTAGTGACATCCGCATAAAAGCCGCATCATCCACGATCAAGACCCTTTTCATTCGCTCTATTTGCCTCCTTTATTGTCCAATCTATGAACAAAAAACAACATATTTCGGCATAATTGATATCGACCTTTCTTTTCTTTGATAAACCTTTCGCGAATCTTTTTAACATGTTGTTTACATTTAACTTTTAAAAAATGCAGAAAAAAACCCTGTTATCCAGGAGGATAACAGGGTTTTTGCCGCTGTGCGTGCCTTACCGGCACATGGCCGGCTCGGTGGCCAAGACCTTCTTCAGTCTGGCAAAACGCGGGAGACTGTTCACCATCGGCGGTGAGGACTCGCCTTGAATCAGCGGTAAGGCATAATCGATAAATTCTTGTTTCAATCCCGTGCCGTTTTCGTCAATCCATTCCAGGGGAACCTTCTTTTCTTTATTCGCTACTTCGCTGAGGTTAACCAGCTTAATATTGCATTTATACTCCGGTCCCGCCGCTCTTTCAAAGGCCACCATGTAGTCGGTCTTTCCTTCCACGGCGTATTTGACCGCCATTTCCCCGGCCAACACCGCTTCGTTAACGTCGGTCTTCGAACCCAAATGGGCCGCGCATCTTTGCAGGAGACTAAACTCAATCCCACGGATTTTAGCGTTGGTTTTGGCTTTAAGGAAGTTGACCAACGTGCTGGCCAGCCCGCCGAGTTGGACATGGCCGAAGGAATCCTTATAAGCCAGTTCCGTACCGTACTCGGAGATATATTTTCCGTCCTTGTCTTTGATCCCTTCTGATACGGCAACAATCACGTTCTTCTGTTTCCGATAAAGATCGTTGACTTCATCAAGGAACTTCTCCATATCAAAGGGAAGCTCCGGGAGATAGATCAAATCCGGTCCGTAACCGGCATGCTTGGCTAAAGCAGCGGCCGCGGTTAACCAACCCGCGTTCCGGCCCATGATTTCAAGGACGGTGATCTGGCCTTGATCATAAACCCGTGCGTCGTGGTAGATCTCCATAATTGAAGTGGCAATATACCGGGCGGCGCTTCCATAACCGGGACAGTGGTCGGTCCCCCACAGGTCATTGTCGATGGTTTTCGGTACACCCATCACCCGGCACTCATAGCCGACCTTCTGCATGTACTTGCTCACCTTATTGCAGGTGTCCATCGAATCATTGCCGCCATTGTAGAAAAAATACCGTATATTATACTTCTTGAAGACTTCCAAAAGCCGTTTGTAGTCAGTCTCATCTTCTTCCGCATTTTTTAACTTATAACGGACAGAACCAAGAGCGGAAGAAGGGGTTGTCTTCAGTAGCTCGAGTTCATAAGGGTCTTCCTTGCTCATATCATAAAACTTCTCCTCAAGGATCCCCCTGATCCCGTGCGCCGCCCCGTAAACCGCGGTAATGTTCTCTTGTTTTAAAGCTTCCAGAAATACCCCCGCCGCGCTGGCATTAATCACCGCCGTCGGGCCACCGGACTGACCAAAGATGGCCGCACCTTTCAATTCACTCATTCTGCTAACACTCCTTCTAAAAATTCATTCACTTTCATAAAAAGAACCCACTTATGCTTAGATTTTCACATTCCGCGCACGATGTCTCGTGGGTAAAGCACTTATTTTTGTTATGTTTTGGTAGGAAAACAGGGTGTTTTTCCGGTAATTATAAAAATAAAATTTATATTTTTGGCATTATTAATATACGACAAGACTGGACTTTTTTCCTCTTCATCCGTTTCCGGCCGGCCCTTTTTAATGAAAATTTAATATGACCAATCCGGTTATACCGGTGGTCCGCTCCCCACCGACGCATAAGAAAAAGCCCCGCTATTTTATGATAACGGAGCTTCGATGCTTAACCGGCTAATGACAAGTGGAACAATGCCCTCCTCCACAACCGCCACAACTGCTGGCGCCGGAGGCCCCAGCACCACCGCTCACCGCAAAGGGTGAAAAAAGACGGTCGGTCTGTCGGGAACCGCATTTAGGGCAAGGAACCTTTTCCATAAAGCTTTTGCACAGTTCTTCAAATTTATGCGCACATTCCGCACATTTAAACTCATAGATCGGCACCCAATCACCTCGGTTCAACCGTATTGCCGAATTTTCAAATTTAGGGCTTGATGACGGTGACCAAGTCGCCATTTTTAAGGCCGGCCGCATTGGCTTCATCGGTATCCAGATGTAAGTCCTTCTTATATTTCGGGCCAACCCGGACTAAAACCTGTTCAAAGATCAGAGCACGGGGCCCGTCCACTTTTACTTGGACATAATCTTGATCCTTCAACCCCATCTCGGCCGCTTCCGTATCATGCAAATGCAGGTGGCGTTGGGCAATGATAACTCCTTCTTTGATCTCAATCCGGCCTTTGGGGCCTTCAATGATCAATCCCGGCGTATTCTCGAGATTACCGGAATCGCGAACCGGTGCCTCAATCCCCAAAGTAAAAGAGTCGGTTAACGAAATTTCAACCTGGGTTTGGGGACGCACCGGCCCCAAAATCCGGACATTGGGAATCGAGCGTTTCGGTCCGATGAGGTTAACGGTCTCTTCTGCAGCGAACTGACCGGGTTGGGAGAGTTCCTTTTTAACCGTTAGACTGGCGCCTTTCCCAAAGAGTTTCTCCAAATCTTCCTGCGACAAGTGGACGTGGCGATTAGATACTCCGACCGGTACTTTGAACGACATTTTCTATGTACTCCTTTCTCGAATCCGAATAATCACAACGACTGGTTTTAAAATTAAAAAAGAGAAAATAAAAACCGGTTGTTTCCGGTTGGTAAACTTTATTGGCAGGGGAGACAGGACTCGAACCCGCAACCACCGGTTTTGGAGACCGACGCTCTACCAATTGAGCTACTCCCCTGTGCAATCCACAATAATTATATATAGATTTCGCCCAGGTGTCAAGTCTTAAACCAAAGAAAGCAGGACTTCTTTCCCGGTCCGTACGCCGCCGGCTTTAGAGATTAATCCCGATCACCCCGCCGAATATCCCCAGCAGGACCGCGATGGCACCGTTAATCAAACCATCAGTAATCTTTTGCTCCACCCCGCATAGTCGCCCAATGATAAAAAAGATTAACCAGACGGCAACGGCTAAAATAATCCCGATCAGCCAACCTTTAGCCTTCGCCTTGTAACCGGCGGCCATCGCCCCGAGGACGACCGCAGTATAAATCGTATATTGGTAGATCGTCTGCTCGTAAGCACTCCAGTCCCAACCCAACCAGTAAGTCAACGCCAACAAAAAGATTGCAATCAGCAGTAAGGCAAGGACATACCGTAAACCGGCAAAAACAGCTGTCAAGGCCAAACGGGAATTTACTGCCGGGCGCTCTTGTTTAACCACAAGCCCCACCCCCAGCCAGAATTTTAATTCATCTATATGAAAAACCAACGTCAAGTATGTCACGGTGGCGTTCGGGGGTACCGTAAAAAAAGAAATAAAAAAAACCGGCGCCAGATTTCCTGCGTCGGTGTTTGTGTTTATAGATGGTCGGGCCGACAGGATTTGAACCTGCGACCACTTGACCCCCAGTCAAGTGCGCTACCAAGCTGCGCTACGGCCCGACTATTAACGGCAGATTTTATTATAACACTGGATTTGGTTTGTGTCAATGAATCGCCGTTAAATATTCTGCTGTTGACCGTTTACGCCCCCTGAATTCTCCGGCTCTTCATCACATTACCAAATTGATCAACGGTAATCTCCATGCGGTGGATGAAATCGCCCAGAGAAGCAAGTTTTGCAACACTCTCCAAGTGCATGAAGTCATTGAGCGTACTATTGAGGAGTTCGTAAATCTCGGTCAGTTCTTTTTCACGTTTCGCCAGCCGCGCCCGTTCTTTCTCAAATTGCTCCGTCAGTCTTTGGTTCTCCGCCACCAAACGGTCGATCTCCGCTAAAAACTTTTCTTCTTGTTTCAGATCGCGTTCAACGGCAAGCAGATGCTCGATAAAGCCCCGCAGATCCAACTGCCGTCTTTGGGCTGCTTCAAGCGCATTAACCCTCTCCTCCAGTTTTTTAATGGTTTCCGGCAGATGGGCCAGTTGATACAGGAAGGTCGACTTTTGCTCTTCACTTTCAGGGGTGATACTATGTACGAACCCCGGCTTCTTCTCTTGATTGTCGGCAGGCGCTGCTTCCAGTTGGGGTTTCTGCTCCTTCCTTCCACCCTTGATTTCTTCTTTCACCGGCTCCGCGCTCCTTGTCCCCACCGGCGGAATCTCCCTTCCGTTTAAAAGGGGGGCTTCCGGAATGATAATCCCGGATCGTTTCAGAACATCCCGACCTAAACTGATGATTTTTTCCTCACTTAAACCTCTTTTTTGGACCAAACGGTAAAAACGGAGTTTCAAAGCTGCTTCGCTGATGGGTTTCGCCATAAGCCGTTGTAACTCCAAACAAGCGTCATTCCTGGTCCCACCCAAAACCTGATGTTTCGCGAAGATCTCCAGAATTAACTGGTCTTCGTCATCGGATAAGATTTCTTTGGGGGTGGCCGTCTGGTATTTGGCGCGCATCATCTTGTAATAATCCGTGTTCGAAATCCCCTTTTCTTTCAGAATCCGGCAAAACTGGCTCCTCAGCGCCGAGATTTTGCGGCCAAAACGGCGGGATAGTTCTTTGCGCAACTTCGGATTCCACCAATTTTCGTAGATCATCTCATTTTCATTCTCCGAGTAGCGCGGTTTGGAGCGAACAACTTGATTGTTACTGTTCGGCATAAGATCCGCACTCGACACCAGTTCGTTCATTTTCGCCATTCTATTCCCTCCATTTAAAATTCAATCTTCTCCATCCTTACAAACCATAAAGGCTGGAATTCAGTTTTATTATGTTCCGTTCTGAAAAGATTTATGCCAAAAGGAGAGAATTTTTTTACCGCACGATTTTTTTAAGCTTCTTTATCCTATGCCATATGCCAGCAAATGTTTACGCCCGGCGCAAAAAGGTGAAAAAAAACCTTGACCGCAATGCGGTCAAGGTTAAAATCCTGTTTGCCGTCCTATTATCTGTTTGTACCGAACCGTTCCTAAACAAAACGGAACCCATCGTGGTTAACAGCAACTGATAACCACTGCGCTTCAATTCCTTGTTCGTTAAAGGCGGAAACCATTCCGGTCCCCACCGCCTGTTGCCGGTTTTCCGGAGCAAAAGCAATAATCGTCGGCCCGGAACCACTTAAAGCCACACCCAAAGCCCCTTCTTGGTACGCAGCAGCCACAACCTGGTGGAAACCGGGGATCAAAACCGCCCGCCGGTTCTGGTGCAAGGCATCCTCCATCGCCAGCCGGAAGAGGTCGACCCGTCCGGCGTAACAAGCCCCAACCAAAAGGCCGGTCCGGGAGAGATTAAAGACCGCCTCGGTCAAAGGAACCTCTTTAGGCAGGAGATTCCGTGCTTCCACCGTCGGCACCCGCAGTTTAGGAACGGCAAGGACAACATAGAGTGCGGACGGAAATGGAATCTTTAAGTAGGTATACGGTTGCGAAGGTGACTTCACCACCCCAACCAAACCACCAAACACCGCGGGGGCTACATTATCCGGATGCCCTTCGATCTCAACGGCCAGGGCCAAAAGCTCGTCTCTACTCAAAGGCTCGCCCAGAAACCGGTTGGCCGCCGCCAAGCCGCCGACAATGGCAGACGCACTTGTTCCTAAGCCGCCAGCCGGCGGGATGTGGTTTTCCAAATGGACAATGCCGCCTTTAAGCTCCTTGCCAATCTCGGCAAAAACCCGTTGCAATGCTTTGCAAACCAATAGATCGGAGCGTCCCGTGAGGACTTCCGCCCCATAACCTTCCGCCGTTACGTACCATTCGTCCGCCGGCTTAAAACTCACCGTATTATATAGATCCAAAGCCAGGCCAAGAAAATCAAATCCCGGCCCCAAGTTGGCGCTGGTGGCTGGAACCATTACTTTGACCATTTCAAAACCTCCAGATAATTATCACTCGCCACCAGCGAACATCCGCACTTGATGGCGAGGAGCGCCTGTAAGCAGAGTTTTACTCGTAAATCGGAGTCCCGTTTTCCATGGCGTACCGGTGGAAAGCCTCTTTCAACTGCTTGGAATAGACGCCCGGTTTCCCGTCGCCGATCTTCCGTCCATCCACCTCAACCACAGGAATCACTTCGGCGGCCGTCCCGGTGAGGAAACACTCGTCGGCCACATAAACATCGTAACGGGTCAACGCCATTTCAACTACCTCGAGCCCGATCTCGGCCGCCAGTGCCATCACCCGGCCCCGGGTAATTCCCTTTAAGGCGCCGAAGGAGGCCGGCGGGGTGGCCAGCGTTTTTCCTTTGATCAGAAAAATATTGTCACCGGTACACTCGGCAATGTAACCCTCTTGGTTAAGCATGATCGCTTCCGCTGCGCCGCTCAGATTCGCCTCGATCTTGGCCAGGATATTATTAAGGTAGTTAAGGGATTTGATCATCGGATTAACCGTTTCCGGCAAATTGCGGCGCGTGGGAACCGTGATAATCTTCAGCCCTTTTTCGTAGAATTCCGGCGGGTACAGGCTGATCCGGTCGGCGATAATAATCACCGTTGGCCGCTCACATTTGCGCGGGTCCAAACCAAGATCGCCCACCCCGCGGGTGACCACCGTCCGGATATAGGCGTCGGTCAATTGGTTTCTTCTTAACGTCTCCAAATGAGCCGCCTTCATCTCTTCTTTCGTCATCGGGATTTCGAGGGCGATCGCTTTTGCCGAATTATACAAGCGGTCAATATGGGCGTCAAATTCAAAAATACGTCCGTTGTAGGCACGCGTTCCTTCAAAGATCCCGTCCCCGTAAAGGAGCCCGTGGTCAAAAACGGACACCTTTGCTTGATCCTTTGGATAAAATTTCCCATCAATGTAGATTTCCAATTTAAACTCCCCTTCCTTTTCTCTTCCTGCACGAAACGGCGGCAGAATTTGTATGAATGAATTTTCATTATTTTATCATGAATTTTCGTAGGGGACAACCGGTCCGCGCAAGTCACCCCAAAAAAAACTACCGGTTTGATCATGATTTAACCAAACGGGTCATAAAAAAGCCGTCCGGCCCGTCCACCCGCGGCATGATTAAAAAACCTTCCGCCAGCCGGTCTGCCGGAAAGTCGACGGCAAAGTTGGCGGGCAGATCCACCCGGAATTCGGGGTGCGCCGCTAAAAAACGGGTGATCTGTTCCTCGTTCTCTTCGCGCTCCAACGAACAGGTACTGTAGACCAACCGCCCACCCGGCCGCAATAGGGATGCGGCGTGGTTTAACAATTCCTGTTGGAGGGGGACCAACTGAGCCAGATCGTCCGGCTGGCGCCGCCAGCGAATATCCGGACGGCGGCGGATAACACCCGTTCCCGTACAGGGTGCATCCAACAGAATACCGTCAACCGGTTCCGCCGGACGCCAACACCGGGCATCGGTCGTCAGCGGCTCTATGATCCCAATCCCGAGCCGGCGCGCGTTCTCCGCAATCAAGGCGGTTTTATGTTCAAACTGGTCCAGCGCATAAATCCGGCCAAGATTGTTCATTAATTGCGCCAGATGCGTGGTTTTTCCCCCCGGTGCCGCACATAAATCGGCGATCACCATCCCGGGTTCCGGTGCCAAAAGGTGGGCCACCAACATCGAAGCTTCGTCCTGGATATAAAAATATCCCTCCGTCCACAAGGGATTACTGGTGAGTTCCTGTCCGCTTTTTACGCGGATCGCTTCCGGGATCGTCGGCACCGGCTCCGCCTCGATTCCCGCCTTGGTCATGGCTGCCAATAACTCGTCCCGGTTAATGCGTAAAGTGTTGGTCCGTACACTTAAGGGGGCGGGTGCATTGTTGGCTTCGACCAAACGATGGGTCATTTCCTCACCCCAGCGCCGGATCCACCGCTCAACCAACCAGCGGGGGTGAGAATGAACAATCGTCAAGTGACCCACTGGGTCTTGGGCAAAGTCGGGTAAAGCCTGTTCCAGTTCTTGCTGCCGCCGCAGATAATTCCGGAGGACCCCGTTGACCAAGCGGGACAACCCCCGGTACTTACCCGCTTTCGTTAGAGCGACGGCTTCATTGACCACCGCATAGGCCGGGTGATTGGTAAAGATCAGTTGATAAAGGGATAAGCGAAGAACTTCCCGGATAGCCACGGGCAATCCGGAAAGTTCTTTCGTGAGTAACCGGTTCAAAAGAAAATCAAGCCTACTCCGGTGACGGAGGGTCCCCAAGACCAGTTCGGTCGCCAACCGTTTTTCCTTTTCGTCCGGTTGTTCCTTGGTAAAGAGGGAGTTCAAGATCCGGTTGGCATAAGCCCCTTCTTCCGCAATGGCAAGCAAAGCGTCGAGGGCGAGCCTGCGCCCGGAAGTTTTTTTAATCATCTCGCCGGGCTCCACGCAGCAGGACGAGGCGCAAGAGTTGGAGCAAAGCCATTGCCGTCGCCGCCAAATAGGTTAAAGCCGCGGCACTTAAGACTTTACGGGCACCGGCCACTTCGCCGCCGCGCATTAAATAACCTTCGCTCTCCAGCATCCGAAGGGCCCGTCCGCTGGCGTTAAATTCCACCGGCAAGGTAATCACCTGGAAGAGAACGGCAAAGGTAAACAGCAGAATGCCCAGGTCCATTAAGAAAGTTCCGCCCCGGCCAAACCAGAGGCCGATGAAAAACAGGGGGAAAGCCAGACTCGAACCAAAACTGGCCACCGGGAAGATGGCATTCCTAAGATTCAGGGGAATGTACTCCTGGGCGTGCTGGATCGCATGGCCGGTTTCGTGGGCCGCCACGCCTAAGGCCGCCAGCGACGTCCCGTGGTAGTTTTCGGCCGAAAGGCGCAACCGCTTTGTTCTCGGATCGTAATGGTCGGTCAAGCGCCCCGGGGTGATCTCCACCACCACATCGGTCAGGTTGTTTTTATCCAGCAAAGCGCGGGCCACTTGAGCGCCGGTTACGCCGGAGCTGGCCCGGACCCGTGAATAGTGGTCAAAAGTGGATTGCACTTTGATCTGCGCATAAACCGCCAGAATAATCGCTGGAATAAGCAGGATATAGGTGGGGTCGTAAAAGGGGAAAAACATCGTGGCAAAACCTCCTTCACGTGTAAGTAATGGCTTCCGTTATTTAAAACCAACCGCAAGGTGCAGCCCGTTTTTCCGGAAAGCCCGCTTTCTCAGGGAAAGAGAACGCCCATCCGCCGCAAAAGTTTCCTTCTTAAACCGACTTTAACCAAGAATTATCCCGGGCGTTAAAGGATTCCCGGCCACAAACTGCAGGACAGGGAGGCGTTTCTTCCCCGGGCTCTGGATCTCCGTCAGTAACAAAACCCCGTCCCCGGTCCGGACCGGCAGTCCTCCCCCCTCTTCCTTGGTCACCGCCCCGATCGTCCCGGGCCGGGCTCCTTCCAAACCATACCAGCCTTGTCCCGGTCGGGCCGCCCAAACCTTCAAAATTTCCCCGTGCAAAAAAGTACGAGCCCCGGGAACAGGCGAAAACGCCCGGATCCGGTTATGGAGTGCCATCGTTGAATCCGTCCACACCAAAACCAGATCTTCCTCGGTTAACTTCGGAACATAGGTCGCTTCCGCATGGTTCTGGGGGACCGGCTGTACCGTACCCGCAGCCAGACCAGCCAGGGTTTCCAGCAAAACTTCGCCCCCCACCACCGCCAGGCGGTCATGGAGGGAACCGAAGTTTTCGTCCGGGTCAATCGGGACTTGCCGACTAAGCAACAGATCACCCGTATCCCAACCTTCATCCATCCGCATCGTGGTAACCCCGGTGATTGTCTCCCCGTTCAAGAGGACGGCCTGAATCGGGGATGCCCCCCGGTATTTGGGGAGAAGGGAAGCATGGACGTTCACACACCCGTGCGGCGGATAGTTCAAAATCACAGGTGGAATCTTTAAACCGTAGGCCACCACCACAATTACTTCGGGACGGGTCTCCGCAAGCAAAACCATTACTTCAGCATCGGGAAGCCGCTCCGGTTGGACGACCGGTAGGTTATGCTCCATTGCCAACTGCTTTACCGGTGAGGGGGACAGTTTCATCCCCCGCCCGCGGGGACGGTCCGGTTGCGTGACCACCCCCACCACCTGGTGTCCGGCCGCCAGTAAACTCCGGAGGGAAACCGCCGCAAACTCCGGGGTGCCCATAAAAACCACTCTCATCTTCCTGCTCCCTCCGCTTCCGGCGACAGGTAGTCGATGAACAAAATCCCGTCCAAGTGGTCAATCTCATGTTGAAACGCCCGGGCAAGGAGGCCTTCACCCACCAGCTCAACCCGACGCCCTTCCAGATCTACCCCGGCCACCTTTACTTTGGCCGCTCTGGTCACATAGCCGTTCCGGCCGGGAATACTCAAACAACCTTCCACGTCCCGCTCCTCGCCTGTAGCACTGACAATCTCCGGATTGACTAAGACAATCGGGCCGTCCCCCACATCGATCACAATGATCCGCTCGCTTACACCCACCTGGGGACCGGCCAGCCCGACCCCATCCGCCGCGTACATCGTTTCCAGCATGTTCTGGGTCAGTTTTTTTATCCTTTTCGTAATCTTCTTGACCGGCTTGGCCTTTTGGCGCAAAAGCGGATTGGGTTCGGTAAGAATCGGTAAAACCATCTAACAGCTCTTCCTTTCGATCCAAAATACATCTATAATTCTTCTATGCCAATCACGACCGGGAAAGACTTGATATATCCAGAAAAGAGTTGATGAAAGTATTATAACACGGAATAGGGATTTTCGTCGATGATAATACGGACGCCCTGGCGCCGCTCACGATTCAGGGCTTGGACGACCCGGGGTAATAAGCGCTCAGCCAGGACCAGTTCTTTGGTTTTCAGCAAAGTATGCCAACGAAACTTGTTCTTTATTTTTTCAATCAAGGCCGGCTGCGGCCCGATTATTTCCATGGTTGCGGGCGGGAGCGCCAATTTCGCGAGCGCCATCTGCAAAAGGGATGTCCACTTCTGAGCGGCTTTGACCACTGCGTGCTGGTCTGGTCCGGAAAAGAGCACCCGGATCAGGTGGGTAAAAGGCGGGTAATTGGCTGCTTCCCGGTAAGCAAGCTCCTGCCGGTAGAAGGCCGCCTCCTCCTGGGCGACAAGGGCCTTGATACTGTAATGTTCGGGATTATAGGTCTGCACCACAACCAAACCGGCCTCGCTCCCCCGTCCCGCGCGGCCCGCCGCCTGGGTTAAGAGCTGGTAAGTCCGCTCCGCCGCGCGAAAATCCGGAAGATTTAGCCCCGCATCGGCGGCGACGATACCCACCAAGGTCACGTTGGGCAGGTCCAAACCCTTGGCCACCATTTGCGTTCCCAACAAAATGTCAATCTCCCGCCGGACCAATTGCCGGTAGATCTGTTCATGACTCCCTTTCCGGCTGGTCGTGTCCAGATCCATCCGCGCGACCCGGGCGTGGGGAAATTCGGTGGTTAATTCCTCTTCCAACCGCTGAGTGCCATGGCCAAAATAACGGATATAATGGCTTTGACAGTGGGGACAACGGTCCGGGGGAACCATTTGGTAGTCGCAGTAATGACAGCGCAGCACATTCGGTTTCCGGTGATAAGTAAGCGTCACATCACAAGCGGAGCATTTTAAAACCTGCCCGCATTCGCGGCAAAGAATAAAAGTGGCAAATCCCCGGCGGTTCAAGAGGATGATCACTTGTTCCCGGCGCTGGAGCCGCTTGGCGATCTCGTCCTTCAAGACGGGTGAGAGCACGGTGAAGCGCCGGGCTTTAAACTCTTGGCGCAAATCGACCACCTGGACCCGGGGCAACGGACGGCCGAGCACCCTTTGGGTCAGGGTCAATCCGATCAGTTCTCCCTTTTCCCGGGCATAAACACTTTCCAGGGAAGGAGTGGCACTCCCCAGCACCAGCACACCCTTGTTCCGCCGGCAAAGCTCATAGGCCACTTCTTTCGCATGATAACGGGGCACCTCTTCCTGTTTATAAGTGAACTCATGCTCCTCATCGACAATGATCAGGCCTAAGTTGGGCAGGGGTGCAAAAACGGCCGAGCGGGCCCCCACCACCACCTTAACCTCACCGTTTTTCATCTTCCACCACTGTTCGAACCGTTCGCCCTCGGACAAGCTGCTGTGCATAACCGCCACCGTTTCGCCGAACCGGGCCCGGACCCGTTCCACGGTTTGCGGGGTCAACGCGATCTCGGGAACCAGGAAAATAGCATCCTTGCCCAGCTTAAGGGCTTCCGCAATTGCCTGTAAATAAACCTCGGTCTTGCCGCTTCCGGTCACCCCGTGCAAAAGAAAGGCGGCCGTTTCTCCCCGGTGCAAAGCGGCACGGATCTGCGCCAAGGCCTGCGCCTGCTCGGCGTTGAGCTCCGGCACCGGTTGGGGGACCGCCGGTTGCCGGAAGGGGTTGCGCTCCAAGGTCAAAGTTGTTTTGGTCAGGTATCCCCTTTGGCACAAGGCCGTTAAGACGCTGGCCGTAACCCCGGTCGCCGCCAGAATCTCCTTCGTGCTCACCGGAGTGGTTTGGTCCGCCAGGAAAGCCACCACTTTCTGTTGCTTGGCGGTCAACCGGTCAGCCGCAGCCCGGGAAAACTCCGGGGCTAAAGTATAGGCCTGAACCGTTTTAAAGTTGACCGCCGGTTTTTGCGGTCGCCAACATATTTTGATGAAACCCTGCTCCACAAACTGGTTTAAATAGGGTTTAAACTCGGTTGGCAGCTTGGGCAGGGGCGTATATTCCTCGGCCAGCCCGGCCAACGCTTTCCGCAAATCCTGAAGCACCTCCGGCGGAAGGGGCAGGCGGTCGAGCAATGCCGTCATCTTAGCCGGTTCTCCCGTCAATCGCCAGCATTTCTCCGTCCGGGCCTTCAGCCCGGGCGGTAAAAACAGATGGAGCAGATCCTGCCGGCGGCAGAAATAACGCATGGCCAGCCAGTCAATGAGGGACATTTGGTCCGGCGTAAGCAAAGGTGTATCGTCCAACACCGCCAGGACGTCTTTGATCGTCTCCGGATAAGTCGGTTCTTGACATCCCCAAACGATCGCTTCCGCGCGGCGCCCGGCAAAAGGCACCAAAACGCGGCTGCCCGGGGATGGAATGAACGGCCAGTCGGCGGGGATATGATAATCATATAAACGATCATCCGGTAATTCCGGTAGGTTAACACAAGCCTGAACGTAACGACCGGGATTCATCTTAATCCTCCAAACTCCGTGCGCTTAAAAAGCCGTAAATAACAAAATACCCGGCGCCAGACGCGCCGGGGTAAAAAATGTACCCTTACACACTACTATAGGGTTTCTGTACGGGAACGATTTTTCCCTGCAGAATTTCTTCCAAAGCGGTCGAAACGGCTCCGATTGTCCCGTCTTTATTCGGACCGCTTTCATTGATAAGCTGGCGGGCACGTTTGGCAGCGGTTACAACAAGAGTGTATCTGTTGTCGACCCTTGCCAAGAGCTCTTCCAAAGATGGTGTAATCATCGGTGTAAGATGCCTCCCTAACCCGATACTCATAAATAACAATAAGCAGTTTTTTTCGTTTTGTCAAGGGTTAAGCAACCGCTTCCAGTACCCGCGCGTCACTCTAACTTCTTCGGCGTTAATGATCGATTCCACCCGCATACATGCTTCATCTAAACGGTCATTAACTACAACATAATCATAGAACTCTACCGCGGCTAACTCCTTTTCAATATAGGCCAACCTTTTCCTGATCGCCTCTTCATCTTCGGTGTTCCTCTCTCGCAACCGCCGGATTAGTTCGGCAATCGAGGGTGGATAGAGGAAGATCAAGACCGCATTGGCGTAGTTTTGCCGGATCTGAGCAGCACCTTGAATGTCCACATCCAAAATGACATGTTGTCCCTTCTGAAGCAGAGCCAGAACCTGCTTTTTGGGGGTACCGTAGTAATGACCATAAATCTCCGCCCACTCTAAAAACCCGTTCTGCTGACGCTCCGCTAAAAACTGCTCTTCTGTTAGAAAGTAATAATTTACCCCGTCGACTTCCTGCCCCCGCGGCGGACGGGTCGTGGCTGAGATTGAATAGGTCAGATCGGGACGCTTGGCCAGCACTTCCTTTAAAACGGTATTTTTTCCCACTCCGGACGGACCTGAAAGCACAAAAAGTAAGCCTTCCATCGATCATTGATTACTCCTCTGGATCAGTATTTGCTGCTTCCTTAGAATTTAAACGGTGCGCAACAGTTTCAGGTTGTACTGCGGAAAGGATGACGTGGAGGCTGTCCACAATAATTACGGCCCTCGTTCTTCTCCCGTATGTGGCATCAATCAGGGTCCCCCGCTCGCGGCTCTCCTGGATAATCCGTTTAATTGGCGCCGACTCGGGGCTCACGATCGCCACAATTCGGTTGGCCGCAACCATATTGCCAAAACCTATATTGATCAATTTGATATCCATGCGGAGTGGAATCCCCCTTTTTTACTGGTTACCAAAACGCTCTAGCAAAGCCTGCTTCTGCCGGGATCCTAACCCTTGGATTCTTCTGGTCTCGTCGATCCCAATCTCATTCATGATCTTGCGGGTGCGAACCTTCCCAATCCGCGGTAAAGACTCCAGCAAATAGGCAACCCGCATTTTCGCGATGACATCATTGTCCACCTGCTCCAGAATTTCACGGATTCCGGTCCGCCCTGCTTTTAAGTCCTGACGAATTTTGGCCCGTTCACTCCGAACCTGCTGTGCCTTTTTTAATGCTTGTTTTTTCTCTTCTAACGTCAGCTTTGGAAGCGGCATTTTTTCACCTCCTATTCAATATTTTGAACTTGTTCTCTTATGTTTTCAATTTCACTCTTAACCTCCACGATATAACGGGAGATGGTTAACTCACTGGCTTTAGCCGCAATTGTGTTAATCTCGCGGTTCAATTCCTGACAAATAAAGTCAAGCGTTTTCCCAATTGACCCCGGATCCTCCAGGGTTGATAAAAACTGCTCCAGATGGCTTTTAAAGCGAGTCAGCTCTTCGGTAATGGACGAGCGTTCAACATAAAAAAGAACCTCCATGGCCAACCGGTGTTCATCGATTTCAACGTCGGCCAATAAATCGTGGGCTGCTTTGGTTAACTTCTCCCGGTAAAGGTCGGGTAAGGCCGCAGCCGCACGCTCAATCTCTCCAATCATCTGGCCCAAGCGTTGAATACGCTCTTTCAGATCGGCCGCCAGGTTCTCCCCTTCGCGGCGGCGCATCGCCAAAAGCTGTTGCACGGCTCCTTCCACTGCTGTCAGAACCGCTTTTTCCAGCGCTTCTTCGTTTATTTCTTCTTTTTTCACAAAGAGATCAGGAATTTGCAAAATCTGTTCGATCCCGACTTTCCCGGCAAGGCGGAATTCCTTCCGGACCTGATTCAGTTCGCGCAAATAGTCGGCCAGCACCTTTCGGTCAATGGCCAGCCGACAACTGCAGTTTTCCGGGCGCTCCTCAATGGCCACGTAAAGATCGATCTTTCCCCGTCGTATCAACGGGCGAACCTGCTTATTGATACTCTCTTCCAACCAAGAATAATTCTTCGGCAAATGAACCGAAAGATCAAAAAATCGATGGTTAACACTGCGGGCTTCAACAGAAACGAGGTAGTTGGGATCGTCCTCCAATTTAAACCTGCCGTAGCCCGTCATACTATAAGGCATTGCATCAGAACTCCTTATCTTCCAAGCGAAGAAAGAACCACTTCGACCACGTGTTTTAACTGATAATTCACGTACTTAATTCCACCTGGAGAAGGAAACTCCTCCTTTTTAACCAGAAATTTCTGTAATTTTGGCCGGGGGGAACTTTTCGCCAAAGGCATCGTTTTAACCCACTAAAGAAGCAAGTCGAAATTTTAATTATAAACCAAACTTACCGGTAAGGAGGATCTGACGATGGGAAAACTCGCTCAACGTTACCAAAAACTATTAACCTTATTATTTGTGATTATTGCCACTTCGATTACTACTTCCGCGGTCTTGCTGACTTTTAACGACAGGAAAGACAAGCCTACCCCCACTCCCGCCGCCAACCCCAGTACAGAACCGCTTCAGATCCAACAAGCTGCTTTTAGTTTCGGATCCAACGATACCTCCTGGGAAAATGCGATTATAAATGTACACAAAAAAGTAGCGCCTGCCGTCGTCTACATCGACACCGAGCGGACCGTGCGGACCAGTCCGATCATTCCCGAGTTTTTCCGGGATTTCTTCGGCCCTGGGTTCTTTGATTTCTACGGCCAACGGGAATACAAACAACAAGGAACCGGATCCGGTTTTCTGATTCGCCCGGATGGTTACATCGTCACCAATTATCATGTGATCCAAAACGCGGAAAAAATAACCGTCAACCTGAAAGGCGGCAAAAAATACGACGCCAAGGTCGTAGGCTCGGACCGCAAATATGACTTGGCCATTCTTAAGATCGACGCGAAAAACCTTCCTTATTTAGAGATGGGTGACTCCGATCGCCTGCAGATCGGACAGTGGGTGGTGGCCGTCGGCAACCCCTATGGTTTGCACGAAACGGTAACCATCGGCATTATCAGCGCGCTAAACCGTTCCATCTCCAACAGTAAAGAGGAGGGTTATCTGATCCAGACCGATGCCGCCATCAACCCCGGTAACAGCGGCGGCCCCCTGGTCAACCTGAAAGGGGAAGTTATTGGAATTAATGAGGCAATCCTTTCCAACGCCCAAAACATTGGTTTTGCGATCCCCATTAAAATCCTGAAAGACAATCTGGACGACCTGATTAACCAAGGCAAAATCACCCATGAAAAATCAACCGTACCCTGGCTGGGCATTTATATGCAGGACGTTAACGAAGACATGACGGAATATTTCAAATTACCCTTTAAGACCGGTGTTTATGTCGGCCGCGTGGTGGAAGGCTCTCCTGCCGATAAAGCCGGGCTTCTCCCGCAGGATATTATTACCCAAGTAAACCAAAAGCCGGTTAAGTCCGGTGATGAGTTGGCCGATATGATCCAAAAAATGAAAGTCGGTGAAACCATCTCCCTTCTGGTCTGGCGAAACAACCAGTTTAAAAAGATCGATGTCACCCTGGAAGCGAAGCCGGAAGACCAAAGGTAAAACCTGCTTTTGACATAATTAAAGTTAAACGGTAAAATGCAGGTAAGAGCTTATCTGAGAAAGGGTTTGGATATTATGCTGCATACAGAAACCTTATCATTAGTCCGCAAGGTATCGGCACCAGATGTGCTAAAAGAATTTGAAAAGCAAGTCAAAACCTACGAAAAAGCCTTTTATCACTTTGCTTACCGTTTAACGGGGAATCACGACGACGCCGAAGACTTAACCCAGGAAGCTTTACTCAAGGCCTATCGTGCTTTTCACCGCTTTCAAGCAGGCACGGCCTTTGACCGTTGGGTTTACCAAATTATATATCGTCTGTTTATTGACCAATACCGAAAAAAAAGGCGGCGCCCGTTCGTCGCTTCCTTAGACGAAGCACCGCCCCATCTTGAACAGGAAAAAGCAAAAGAAGTGCCTGACCACAGCAAGCTGCCGGAAGATTTTGCCCTCCGGCACGAACTCGGCGAGACCATCCAAAAAGCCCTGCTGCGGTTGCCGGAAGAGTTTCGTGTCGCCGTTGTCCTCTGTGATATCCAAGGCTTTTCCTATGAGGAGATCAGCAATATCCTCCAATGTTCGCTCGGTACGGTCCGCTCCCGCATCCACCGGGGACGCCGGCAGCTTAGAGAACATTTACACCCATACCTTAACGGGGAAAGGGGAAAAAATTAATGAATTGTCATCGTGTCCAAAGCCTGCTCTCAGCCTATCTCGACCAGGAGCTCTCCTCCGAAGAACGGCGCCTAATCCGAAATCATCTCTTTAACTGTCCGGTATGCGCCCAGTGCTTCGAGGAGCTTTCCCGGATCAAAATATTTTTAGGGAGTTTGGAACCACCCCGGCCTCAGAGTAACCTGATCGATGATTTTTTCCACTACAAGTTGCGGGTGGAAGATTTTATCGAAACCAATCCTTGGGTGTGGGGCAAAAGGCTAGCCTTAACGGCCGCCTGCATCTTTCTTTTCCTGCTCACTTCGTTTTATATGTTCCCGGTCAACAGCACCAACCACCGAATTGCCAGTCAAGAAGTCAAGTACCAAACCTATGAACCCTTCACCCCGTATCAGCTTGTCAATGAACAAAGCAGCTATGGCCAGTTCTTCCTGGAAGAAGACAAGGCCGAGGAGGAAAGAAAAAAGCGCCAAAAGTTGGAGGAATTCTATCTCCCACCGCACCAAACCCCTTTACCCGGAATTCCGGTTTCATACCGTTAAGGGACTTTGGCACCTTCAAATCCGCCTCCGCATACAATAGGTATAAATTTTGAACGTACGGAGGTGGGCACCAAATGAGTGCATTATATCCTTACCCGGCGGTCCAGTACATTCCGCTCGCCTTCCAGGTTCATTTCCGGCATGCGAGCAGTCCATCTCGCCCCTTCATCCTCATCGGGCGGGAAATTTTCGCCCAGCAGGAAGCACTCGCGAAGAACTTCGGGATTGAATTGCCCGCACTCAAGGAAACTACCGAGCAGCTCCAGCTTATGGTTGGCGGGTTTGAGCCTTTAGAAGTCAAATACCGCGGGTTTTATGTAACAATCAAAGCTGCTCCCCGCCCGCTGATTAGTTTGATTTCCTTACCGAAATGTTATTTCTATAAAGATACCTTGCTTTTTCAAGCAAAAACCGCCGACGGAAACCTGCTCGCCGCCAAGGCATATAAACTGCCAGCGCTTCGCCGCCGGGCAAGCCGGCTTACCTAGTTAATAGTTGATTAAGAACCGGGGCAGGACTCCCCTGCCCCGGTTCATTCAGATCGGAGGAAGGAACATGGTTAAAGAAATTGCTTACAACGAATATGCACAAGAGGTTATCAGACAACTGGCCCACGGCGGTGTCTTTTTAACCGTCAAAGACCCCGACCAAAACCGCGCCAACATCATGACCATCGGCTGGGGAACCCTCGGCTATATGTGGCGCAAACCCATCTTCATGGTAATGGTTCGCTATTCACGGCATACATATGGCCTCTTGGAAAAAGCCGGCGAATTTACCGTCAGTGTCCCCCTGAACCAAGACCGCAGCAAAGAACTGCTCATCTGCGGCCGCCAGTCTGGCCGGGATACCGACAAGTTTCTGGCCTGCGGCTTCACCCCGGTAAAAGGGCAAACCATAGACACGCCGATCATCAAAGAATGTCCTTTGCACTTCGAATGCCGGGTCGTCTACCAACATGCCATGGAGCCCGGGCAGCTTGATAAAAAGTTGCGGGCGAATTGCTACCAAACCCCCGATTATCACGTCCTCTACTTCGGCGAAATCCTCGCCAGTTACCTTACCGATTAGCGGCGGCGATCTCCATCTTCAGTTCCGGAACGGTTTTGGGCGTCCACCGCCCCGCCACTTTTTTTAACCCATAGACCGTCATCAGCTTTCGCTGTAAACCGGCATGAAGCTTCGTGGCGGTCATTTTTAGATCCTGGGCCGGGTTAACGGCCTGCGGAAACCGGGGATCGTGCAAGCCAACCCCACTGGCAAGCAAGGTCTCAAGCGCAATCTTGGCGGCTAAAAAACGATCGTATTTGTCAATGCCAAAGATATAAAAATCATCCAGCATCCCGATGATCTCCCAAGTCACCTGTTCAGCCTGGGAGTAACGGCCGGCATCCTTGTCCTGATCGGAGAACCGGACCGGCAGATTTTTGCTGATCTCCTCCAGATGGGCCACCAAGTATTCCAGGTCAAAGAGGCCGGTGGCACAGTTGAAGAGGATCTGCGCGCCTCTTTTCTCCGCCGCCAACACCTCCTCCTGGGAAATGGCCACGCCCAAATCAACACAGTTCAACCGGCCATCTTGGTCAATGACCAGCACTCCCCCCTTGGTATCAACAACGGTCCGGAAAGCAAACTCAAAGCCACCGGTCTTTCCCTGGAGGGCAAGTAAAGCCACGGCCACCGGATTGACCGTAAAACCCAAGTTATCAACGTTACCCAAATAGACCATCCTGATGCCGCGGGCAAAAAGTTCACGGTAACAGTGGCTTAAAATCTGAAAGTTCTGCCCGTGTCCACCGGGCATTGGCAGGGGATTATTGGGTTTACCGTAGGCGGTGGAAAAAACCTCCTTGGGCCGGCCGAAACTACTATGGGTGTAAGCCGCCAACATCGGTTGCACCCCGGTTAACACGTCCTTGTTAATCGCCACGCCGGTTTCGGTCATTAAATCGCGCAGGTAAGGACTGTCCCCAAAACTATCGTACGCCTTCTCCAACTCTAAATAGTTATAGATGCTGGCCATCTGAAAGAGAGGCAGGATCTTTTTCTCCTTGGTTCCGGTATAAAGCTGGTAGCGGAGGATTTCCAGTAAAAGGGCGCGCATTTTCAATTCGATAAAAGTCGCCCCGGGGGTTCCGTCTTCGTTGATGTACGCCGGGACCAACGCTTTCGCTTTATTCCGTCCAAGCTCAGCCAAGAAAGTGAATTTTTCTGCACAGATTTCATACAACTCGGGACTTAAAGCCACATTCTTTTTATTATCAAAGTAACTACTGGCCGACCCGCCGTTTAAAACCCCGTAACCCACATAGGGATAAAGCAAAATGCCAAGCCGGCTCAGTCCGTCTTGGTCAAAAAGACCGGTTTCGCCCTCCACCCGGCAATAAGCGGCCAGATCCAGTTCGAGACCCCACCGCCGGAAACGGGCTTCCGCAGCCGGCAGATCAACCGCCACGGTCAGCGGAGCGGTCAGATCGATAATCCGTTTCCCGTCGATCCGGGGAAACCCCATCGCCCGCACCGGTTGAAAACGGTCAAACTCGCCCGCATTATAGCGCGTCAAAATATCTTTGGTCAGTTCTAGATCAATTCCTTTGCTCCGCATTGCGGCCGCCAAAGGAGGAGGAAAACCGTAATTATCGGGTCTTTCACCGAAAATACCCATGCCGTCATTCCTTTCCTGCTGAGATATTTTTCTGACCAGGCTTTTTATGTAGTTCGTGCTCATTTTCACTTTTTCCTTCAAAAAAGTTAAAACATTCTGCGTAGACCGGGCCTCCCCTTGTCCTTTCGAAAAATTGGTAGTATAATTGCTCTAATAAATCTTCATCGGAAGCGAGGTCTTGTTTCAAATGTATGAACGGGTTTATAACTTCTATCCTGGCCCCGCCACCCTTCCCCTCCCGGTTTTAGAGGCAGCACGCGATGAGTTGGTTAATTTTCAATCCTCCGGGATGTCGGTCATGGAGATCAGCCACCGTTCGAAACAGTATGAAGCCCTGCAAAACGACACGGCCGACCGCCTAAAGCGCCTTCTGAAAATCGGCGACAATTATAAAGTCCTCTTTTTACAAGGCGGAGCGAGCCTGCAGTTTGCCATGGTCCCCATGAACTTTCTCACTCCGGACAAAACCGCCGATTACCTGGTAACCGGTAGTTTTGCCGAAAAGGCGGCGGACGAAGCCAAGTACTTCGGACAAGTACATACGGCGGTTAATACAAAAGAAGAAAATTTCCGGCGCATTCCGGACCCGGCGGAGCTTAAGTTCTCCCCCAATCCGGTCTATGTCCACCTCACCAGCAACAATACAATTTACGGTACCCAGTGGCACACCTTCCCTGACTGCGGTGATGTTCCCTTGGTCGCCGACATGTCCAGTGATATCCTTTCCCGTCCTTTCGATGTAAAACCCTTCGGCCTGATTTATGCCGGTGCCCAGAAAAACCTCGGTCCGGCCGGGGTAACCATCGTCATTATCCGTGAAGACCTCCTGGCCAAGGCCAATCCCAACCTGCCGGTCATGTACCGTTACGAAACCTTTGTTAAACATAATTCGCTCTACAACACCCCACCCACCTTCTCTATATATATGGTCTGGCTCGTGCTAAAATGGCTGGAGGAACAGGGTGGCGTGGAGGCCATTCACAAACGCAACCAGGAAAAAGCCGCCCTCATCTACGACGTCATTGACCAAAGCGGCGGCTTCTACCGTGGCCACGCCGAAAAGAACAGCCGGTCGCTGATGAATGTCACCTTCCGTCTCCCCAGTACGGAGTTGGAAGAGAAATTCGTCCGCGCCGCAACCGAAGAGGGTTTGATTGGCCTGAAAGGCCACCGTTCCGTCGGCGGCCTCCGCGCCTCCATCTATAACGCCATGAGTTACGAAGGCTGCAAGGCCCTGGCCGACTTTATGAAAGACTTCCTGGCCAAGAACGGCTAGGCGGTAGTCAGAAAAGCGCCCACCGTAACAAAAAACCCGGTTCCTTTCGCAAAGGAACCGGGTTTTTTTAACCGGGAACAATGGATAGTGGCCGTCCCGGCACCGTCCCTACCGGATGGTCACCCACTGCCCCCCCGCTTCATACTCACCGGCCAGGGTCAACTTACCGGAAGAACCAATCGTAAAGGCTTCAACTTTCGACTCTCCCCGCCCGGCATAAAGAAAACGGCCGGATGGATCAACTTTTAAGCATTTAATATACTCTAGTTTTTCATAAAAGGGGGAACCCACCACCAAGGATAAATCCGAACCGCTGACCGCATAGGCGTTATAAGCAGTTTTCCCTGCAAACACCCAGTGATCATCCGGCGCGACGGCGAGGCTTTGCACATCGCCCGCGTCACCGGTATAGGTATGTTTATGGGTCAGTGTTCCCTCGCCGGAGTTGACCGCAAAGACCATTAAGCTGCCGGAAGAATAGTTGGCGACGTACAGGTAGGAACCGGCGTGGTTTAAAACCATGTCGCTGGGCTGGCGTCCTATGGTAACACTGCCTTTAGGGGTAACGCTCCCGGTGGCGGCGATTTGGTAAACCAAAATTTCCCCGTCGTCTCCCAAGATATTAGTGCCGTTTTTGGCGATGTAAAGATATTTCCCTTGGGGCGAAACGGCGAGCGCTTTTGGTTGAGTACCCGTACCAATAGTAGTAACTATGTCGAGAGTCCCGGCCGTTGGGTTCGCCCGAAAGATCGAGACAAAATTTTTATCTTCATGGGCGACAAAAAGATATTCCCCGTCAGGCGACAGCACCATTCTTAACTGACGCGCCCCGCCCGCTGGCATCTTGTTCGCATTTATCAGACTCAAATTGTACCCATCAATACCATAAATCTCGATGAAATCGCCTCCGCTCCCGGACGTACTGACGAATAGATGGTTCCCGTCGGGATGAACCACCGCGCATCCGGGTCCATCATTGGTAACTACCTGATTAACCTGCTCCAGTGTGCCGTCACTGTTGATTTTAAAGACGGAAATCTGGCCTTGATCCCTGCTTAAAGCGTATAAATATCTGGTTCCGGGGATTGACGGATCAATGGGGGGCAGGTCTGGCGGATCATTACCGTTAGGTGGATTGTACCCAGGTGGATGGGACGGGCTTTTCCGGCTGCCGCAACCAGCAAGCAGCAATACGACAACCAGGATTAAACCCACCCAAATTATACGTTTCATTTTTAACGCCCCTTTAAAAATTGTTGAGATTACTATACATGAACGTTCTCAACAAAAAATAAACACAAAGATTTCATGAAAATCTTTGTGCTACCTGCCAGAAATAAACGTCTCAGCCCTGAACATGATATAATAACATTAATGTTGCTAACATAAACACTATAGCCAATGGCCCATCTCCAGATCAAACAAATATGTGAAAACGGAGGAAATTAATGAACATTCGCCACAATTATACCCATACTTTGCTGGCATGCTATATTGGTTTTATCACCCAAGCCATCATTAATAACTTTACTCCCCTTTTGTTCTTAACCTTTCAAAGGGTCTACCGGATCCCGCTCGAAAAAATCGCTTTGCTGGTCACCGCAAATTTTGGGGTCCAGCTCGCCGTAGATTTGCTTTCCGCCTTCTTTGTGGACCGGATCGGCTACCGGTTTTCGATCGTGGCCGCCCATATTGTTTCCGCGGTGGGCCTGTGGGGTCTTGGGGTCTTCCCCCAATGGTTTCCCCATCCCTATTCCGGTTTACTGGCCGCCTTTTCCCCCTTCCCCCTCCTCAACCTGATCGGGTGTGCCCTGTGCGGGGTGGCCGTCGGTATCTTTTGGCCCGGAACCTTAAGTCTGGCCGCGCAAAACTGTTTACGCGGCGGCAGTGCCATGTTTGCGCTGCTGGCGCTGGCTGGTGATGTGGGCTGTGTCGCCGGGCCGACCCTGGTTGGCCTCGTAGCCGGGGCAGTCGGCGACAACCTCAAAATCGGACTCGCAGCGGCAATGCTCTTTCCTTTCTCACTGCTAAGCGGTCTTTGTCTCACCAAAGGAAGATCTTATAATAAAGCTACTGATATAAATATTAATAATGTTATTGAACAGGTTAATGACAAGCCTAATAAGGCTTTTAACAAGCCGGTCCATTTATGAAAAGAAACGGCGGATGCCTTCAGGATAAAAATATTGGTTTCTTGGGAGTTGGAAAGCTTCAGGTTGGCGACTAGCAACCAAAGGAGAGGGAAAACTTGTTAATCCTAAAAGGACAGTACAATTCGGCACAGATCATGATCGACGAGATCGATGATACCACCCGCCAGCAGATCCAAAGAATGCTGGATCATCCCGCCTTCGCCAAGACCTATATTGCGATCATGCCCGACTGCCACGCGGGAAAAGGGGCCGTCATCGGTTTTACCATGAAGTTAAACGAATATATCATCCCCAACATTGTCGGCGTTGATATTGGGTGCGGGGTGCTGGCCGCCCGTTTTACCGTCGACGATCTTGATCTGCCCGCTTTCGACAAGTTTATCAAGAAAAACATTCCGGCCGGGTTCTCCATCCACCTCAAAGCCAAAGTCGGGGACGATCCCACCCTTCGCCACTGGACAAAGGTGATTGGGATGGACTACGGAAAAGCCCTCCGCAGCATCGGCACCCTGGGTGGGGGAAACCACTTCATCGAGGTTGGCAAAGACTCACGGGGAAACACCTGGGTAACGATCCACACGGGAAGCCGTAATTTTGGTCTCCGCGTGGCCAACCATTTTCAGCGGAAAGCCCGGCAAACCATGGCAAAATACGCCACCGGCAAGCAGGAGAAAGACCTGGAGTTCCTCTTGGTCGACAGCCAGGACGGCCAAGACTATCTGAACGCCGCCCGGTTTGCCCAAAGTTATGCCGCTTTAAACCGCCGCACCATCCTTGCGGAAATCGCCCGCTTTTTCGGGCACGAACCGGTCGAAACCATTGAATCGGTCCACAATTTCATCGGCGACGATGACATTATCCGGAAAGGAGCAACCCCCGCCCGCCAAGGGGAAAGGGTGATCATACCCTTCAACATGCGCGACGGTCTTGCCCTCTGTACCGGGAAAGGCTCCGCCAAGTACAATTTTTCTGCTCCCCATGGTGCCGGTCGCATCCTGTCCCGGACCAAAGCAAAACAGGTGCTTTCCGTCGACGACTTTGCCCAGGGAATGAAGAAAGCCGGCATCTACACGACCACCGCCAATAGGGAAACCCTCGACGAAGCCCCCGACGCGTACAAGGATAAAGAACTGATCATCCAGAACATCAGCGAAACGGTGGAGATCAATGACTTTGTAAAACCGATCTACAATTTCAAAGCCGTCGGAGATTAAAAAATAAAAAACCCTTGATTTCTCAAGGGTTTAAACTTTCATTTTGGTGGAGATGAGGGGAGTCGAACCCCTGGCCTCTTGAATGCCATTCAAGCGCTCTCCCAACTGAGCTACACCCCCACGTCGCGGTGACATTTAATAGATTACCTCGAAATTTGATTTTTGTCAAGGGGATTTTTTGAATTTTCGCCCGCCACCGAGCCGGACCTCCCCTACCATAACTTGCGGGGTTAGTGTAAAATTACTGTAGATTTTATGGAGGAGATATCTTTACAAAAAGAGAAGAGGAACCTCACATTCGGCAAGAATGAATACCCCCCGAAGGAGGTCGAGGTTCCT